>NYSY01000006.1 GCA_002683215.1 Planctomycetaceae bacterium | reverse complement strand
CCCGAGGGGCTCTTGTTTGCACCGAAAAACGGAGTTCGGGACCGTTTCTCGGAATGGCGGGNGAAGGATTCGAACCTTCGAAGGCGAACGCCAGCAGATTTACAGTCTGCCCCCTTTGGCCACTTGGGTAACCCGCCCGTGTGAGGGGAGTCGAACAGTCTATCGGCCCCGATGATTCACGGCAAGAGACCACACCTCGCCCTAGCGTCCGAAAACGGGTTTTCCCGCACTTCCAGAGACACTCGGAAGTCGCACCCGAGCGGCCACCCCTCGATCTCAGGAAAATTCCGTGTTCTCGGAACGGATGCATCGGGATCCCGTCTGAAAACGAACCCCGGACGATGGATTCTGCGCTCATTCCGCGTAGGATTGAACCTAAGATTCTCCCAGATACAGATCGGCCCTCCCGGCCACCCCCCTTTGCTGGAGCAAAACCTTGAAGATCGGAATGTCCCTTACTGCTGTCCTTCTCGCGGGCTCCGCGGGACTCCTCGGGCAGATGTCCGCTGATGCGATGCCTGGTGGCAAGGGCGGATCCGCCGGTGGCAGCATCGGCGCCGACGTCGCGGTCTGCACGCTCCCCGACATCCTTCGCTGGGGCAACGCCAACGGCATCACCGGCTATTCCATCGGCACGACCAGCGTGAATCTCGGTGATGTCAANCTGCTCTGGGACGCCAATTCGGACGCCCACCCGCGAATCCCGCAGAATGGTTTCCGCTTCAGCGGTGGTCGCCTCGTCCAGATCGGACAGTCCTGGTGCAAGGACGGCTTCTGTGCCCTTCAGTTGAACGGCTGCGGCCCCTGCCAGCCCGCCGGCAGCGGCTGCCCCGAAATCCTCGGACCGGGCTGCGCCGATCCCTACTCCAGCTCGATCAACGGTTCGCAGGGCGGCCTCGCGCCGCGATGGCAGTGCGACCCCGTGAGCGGTCACTTCACCTTCCCGCCCCAGAACCTTCCCGCAGCCGCGCCGACCATCGGCCGACGCATGCAGATCCGGATCTACGATCTCAACTCGGTCGTGTGGGGCGACGAGGCCAAGTACTACGTCGATGCGATCTACCTGCACTATCAGGACACCGATTCCGGCAACAACATGAACAACGCGTCCTACCGCGAATTCACTGTCGGCAACATCACCTCGAGCGGCTACCCGCTCAACACCGTCGGCCCCACCAGCATCGGCGACCCCGCCATCTATGCCTGGGAGGAGAACAGCGACACCGTCACCATCGAGCCGATCGACTTCCCGAACGACGGCCGNGTCCACGTGGCGAGCGACGTCATCGACCAGGGCGACGGNACNTACCGATACGAGTACGCGATCTACAACTACAACTCCGACGACGCGGTCAACGGCTTCTCCGTGCCGGTGCCGGCCGGCGTCGCGGTCTCCGAGATCGGCTTCCACGACACCAACAGCCACTCGGGTGATCCGAACGCGACGAACAACTGGATCACCAGTTCCAACGGCGGCGCCGTGTCCTGGTACACCTCCGAATACGCGCAGGATCCCCTCGCCAACAGCATCCGCTGGGGCACCCAGTACAACTTCTGGTTCGTCTCCGATTCCGCCCCGGAAGCGGGCGTCGGTGAGATCGAGATCTACCGAACCGACGACATCGCCACGACGAACGTGTTCGTTCCCGCGGGCGGCGGTGACGGCAACCCGTACGACCTGAACGGCGACGGCATCGTCAATGGCGCCGACATCGGCCTGTTCCTCGCCCTCTGGGGCGACCTTGGCGGCCCCGGCGACTACAACGACGACGGCATCGTCAACGGTGCCGACTTCGGGATGCTCCTCGCCGCGGTCGACTGATCGCGACCGAAACCGGACCGAAATCATGAGCGGTCGGCTTCCCCGGAAGCCGACCGCTCTTTTCATTCGCCCGACGTGGCGGAATCAGGCATTTCCAGCGTCAAGACCCTGCGTCGCCGGCGAGCCGGTGCACGGTGAAGTGAACGAACGACGCCTCCTCGCCGATGCCTTCGAAGTCGAGGCGCCAGCCGAGGTGCATCTGCATCGCGGGAGTCATTCCGGGGATCCGCAGCCGGAGCTTCCGACCGTCGGGGCTTCGGGTGACCGACTCGACGTCGAAGGTCGTGATGCCCGGCTCGCCGGTCCGGACGTCGAGCTGCGGCGAACCGTAGTCGCTCGACCAGCGGTAGTTCCATCCTTCGAGTTCGAACGCGTCGACGAGCGCCGCGGCCTTCGTGGTCACCGGCCGGCTGAAGTCGATCTCGAGGCCGCCTTCGACGGCATGAACCCGCGTCGGAACCACGAGCGGCGCCTCGCTTCGCCTGATCCGGTAGAAGCCACCGGGATCCGTCTGATCCGAAGACCAGCCGAAGAGCCCCGCGACGTAGAGCGAGCCGTCCGGATGGAAACGACCTCGCATGAGTCCGGTCGGCAACGTGATCGGCAGCGGAACGAAGGCCCCCTGGTGCTCGCCGTCGACCTCGTCCTCGAGGATGAGGTAGACCTCGCCGGTGCCGTACGAGACGCCCAGCAGCCGTCCCCCGAGCTCACCCCAGCGTCCCTCCGGCACCCGGAGCTGCGCCGCGGGTGAACGATCGACCGAAGGGTGGATCCAGAGCAGCGGTGGTTCGTACGTGTCGAGCGGTTCGAGCCCGAGCCGCGATCCGCTCCAGTTGTTGCCGTGAAAGGACCCCGGCTCGATCCGGTTGATCCGGTTCGCGGGCATCCAGTGACCCTCCTGGTCGGAGCCCCAGGCGATGCCGTCGGCATCGACCGCCACCCCNTTCGGCGCTCGGAACCCGCTCGCGACGATCTCCGAGTCGCTTCCGTCCTGCTCGACCCGTATCAGCGTTCCGTGCCGCGGGTGGATCGGCAGCTTCGCGTGGCGGGCGGCCTTGATGTAGTAGAGCGAACCGTCCGGACCAACCTGCAACCCGCTGGCCGGCTCGTGGAAGTGCGGGCTGTTCATCGCGTCGACGTTGAAGGCCTCGTAGCGATCGGTCTCGTGATCGCCATCGAGGTCGACCAGCCGGGTGATCTGATCCCGCCCGACGACGAGAATCTCGTCATCACGGGTCGCGAGTCCGAGCGGCTGGCTCAATCCACTCGCGATGCGACGCCATTCGAGACGATCCAGATCCGCGTCGAGCCCGTCGACCCGCCAGACATCGCCGTTCCAGGTGCTGATCGCGGCCGCGTTCCCGTCCTCCAGGAAGTCGAAGTCGCCGAACCGCATCCACGAATCCCACGGGTTCTCCGCAGGCCAGGACACCCGGTCGATCTGGAACGGTGATGCCCGGGCCGCCGCTGCCCCCTCGAGCTCCGCGATGAAGTTCGCGAGGCGGGAACGCGGGCCGTTCCAGGTTCGGACGACCCCTTCGATTCCATCGAGTGAATCCCCGGGCCTGACGACCACCGTCACCACCTGGTCGTCGACGATCTCGTGGGTCGCAGGCAGGTCGAACTCGAGCGATCGGGCGAAGACGAAAGGCTCGCCGCTCTCGGCCGCCACGGCGCGGATCGCGGCGCGATCCAGCGCCCCGCGATGAATCCGAAGTCCGTCGAGATAGCCGCTGAAACTCGATTCCGCGGGAAAGTCGTCGTTGGTGAAGCCGACCGAGAGCACGTGATCCGGCGTCGGTCCCTCCGGTGCGAGGACGCCTTCGGCGTCGACGACCCCGTCGACCCAGAGCGTCACCTCCCCGCCCTCGGGATCCGAGGTCACCGCCACGTGGTGCCACTTGCCGTCGGCCACCACGGTCTCGCCCTCGATTGCGCCGACCCATCCGATGTCCCAGGCAAGTCGCCCATCACGCACGAAGAAGGTCGCGCCGTCCGGCCCCCAGTCGCCGTCGAGCGACGTTCGGGCCGCGATGGTGCCGTCCTTCGTGGTGTGGATCCAGGCCGAGATCGTGATCGGCGTGCTCGCCGGATCGATCGACTCCGCCTCGGTCCAGACCGCCCGTGCCGTACCGTCGAAGTCGAGGGACCGGCCCCGCACCCCACGCCGCCAGGTGACGCCGTCGAGACGCAGATCCCCGGCACCTTCCACCACGTTCTGCATCATCGGGGATGGATCCTCGTCGAAGTTCCATCCCGTGATCGGCGCGGGCGGCGGGTCGGAACGATCCTCGAAGACCATGATCGCCTCGTCGATCGGAGCTCTTTTCGCATCGAGTTCGATTCCATCCATCCCGAACAGCTTCGGGGTCGAACCTCGTTCGCCCGCGTTGGACAACGTCGCACCGCCGGGACCGAGCCTGATGATCTCCACCGAGTCGTCGGGTTCGCCGAAACGGACGTCGAGTTCGCCCTCACGGGCGAGCGTTTCGGTCCAGCGGTTCGGACTTCCGGCGTTCCAGACCGATCGAAGATCCCCACCCCGCTCGGCGGCGTCGACCCGATCGAGGAAGTCGGGAAGCCGATCCTCGTCGAGTGACGCGAAGAGGAGTCGGAATCGGCCGTCACCGGCTCCGTCGAGCGGCGGCATGATCTTCGCGGTGAGTCGGTCCGGCTGGAGATTCGCCCCGCCGATGACCGCAGCCTTCCCCGCCCCGCGAGGATCGGACCTCAACGGGCCCGAACCCACCCAGCCGATGGCGCCGATCACCTCGTCACCATCCCTGACGACGGCCACGCGACGACCTTTCGTCGTCTCGAGCGGCCATCGTGAATTCTCCCCGGCATCGAGCGCGACACCCGCCTCGATCCCGAAGATCGAAAGATCGAACGGCGCCGCGACGTCGGCGACCTCGATCTCTCGCGACCACACGAGGAGATCTTCGCGGTCCTCGGCGGTCATGCGTTCGAAGATCGTCGCGTCCCCGACCGTGTAGCGAAGGACGACACCGTCCTCACCCGCCACCAACCCCTCGAAGCGCCCGAGCGCCTTCGGCAACGGGCCGAACGGAACGGCCCTCGGGTCATCGAAGCGGCCGCCGAGCTCCGCATCGATCCCCGGTCCGCCGGGATTGGTCCAATCGGGATCGCCCGCGATCCGGGGCCAGGTTCCGTGCGGTCCGTCATAGACGATGCCGCGAAGCTCCACAAAGTCGCCTTGCCAACCGGCCGCCCAGCGAAGTTCCGCGGTGTCGAAGAGCGCGGCGGTCGAACCGTCCTCGTCCAACGGAATCGCGACGCCCTTCGAGGCGATGTTGTCGGAATCCACTTCGATCGCCGCGGAGAGGAACGGCCCGTAGTCCATGTCCTGCCACGGCTCCCCCGTCCGTTCCTTGAAGCGGGGAAAAGACCCGACGCCATCCTCCGGGACCGGCATCTCCAGCCCCCAGTGGATGCCGTTCACCACGAGCTGCCGGAAACCCGGCTGCGAGAAGTCCCGGGGATGCCCCATCGTGGTGGTGAAGGTCCGGCCGCCGTCGGGGCGGATCCAGGTCCACGCGAGTGGATTGACCGTCTCGTCGTCACCCGCCTCGTCGTCCGGGCCGATCGGTCGCCCGAGGGCGAGCACCGTGGCGTCGTCGGGTGGGAAGTCGTCGCGGACGTGGTAGGTCCAGGATCGGACCCCGAAGTCCTCGGGCACCCCGGACAACAGCGCCTCGTCAGTGCGCTTCGCCGTGGTCACCGCGGTTCGGGAATCATGGCCGTAGTGGTACTTCCAGGGCGCGCCGAGCACGTCCGCACCGAAATCGTTCCAGCGCTCGGCCCGAGGATCGTCTTCGGGGTAGTCGAAGGCGTGGGTCGAGGTGCGGAACCCGACGACCGCCCCGCCACCCTCGACGAACTCGGCGATCCGGTCGAGCTGCTCCTGGGGCAGTTGCCGGAATCGAACATAGAAGACGGCGAGATCCGCGTCCTCGAGCGCCTCGAGGCCTTCGATGTCGTTGCCGGGCCCACCGTTCAGACGGCGATCGACGAGCACCGTGGTCTCGAATCCGTGTTCGCGCTCGAGCAGATCCGCCAGCGCCGGCATCGACCACTCCGAGCGATACTCGCCCTCCCCCACGACGAAGACGACGTGGGGTGTGGCAGGAGGAGGCGGCGCCGCGACGGCCGCCGCCGTGAGGGTCAGGGCGAGCACGATCACCGGTCGAATCTTCATTTCTGGCTCCAGTCGGCGGCGGATGGATCCGCACGTTCCGCTCAATAGTCTACGAACACCTGGCTTCGCGGTCGCGTGACGACTTCCCGGGAACCGACCCCGCATGATTCCACGAATCGGACCGGAGGCCGCGAGTCCCCGCCACCACCGTCCCCCGAAGGCACCCCCGAAGGCACCCCCGAAGATCGAGTACGAAAGACGAAGCCTGAGGGCCGCTATCATGCGACCCACGCCACCTTAGCTCAGCTGGTAGAGCAGCTGATTTGTAATCAGCAGGTCGCCGGTTCGATCCCGGCAGGTGGCTTTCCCCGCGTCCTTCCCTCCGCGATCAGCGCCAGTCCTTCGGGATCGGTCGCCCCCACCACACCGGGTGCATCATCGAGCGGGTCTCCGAGAACAGCTCCCGGACCGCCTGCTTCTCGTTCGACGCCCACACATGGGTCTTCACGAGATCGATGGTCGTCCGTCGTTCGGATTCGGCGAGGCCCGGTTGATGGCGGTCGATCGCTTCCAGCAACTTCACCTCGTCGAACGCGAGTCGTCCATCGCCGAGGTCGATCCAGAGCAGGGGATGATCGGGATCTTCGACATCGAGGAGCGCCGGGTCGAGGCGGTCCGCGAGTCCGTCCATCGCCTCGTCGTCGACCTCGCACAACTTGAGACTCGTCCGAGTCAGCTCGTCGAGGGTGTCATGCAAGGGGGCGTTCTGGTTCTGGGCTCGGAGCTCCAGCAGCAACGGGGACAGCAGCACGAGCAGGACCACGCCCGCCAGCCCGAGGCGCCGGAGAAGCACGCTTCGATCACTGGGGCTGTCGCCCGTCATGACGACCTCCGGTTCATCATCGCCGGCCCCGGGAAGTCTGCGAACCGACCCGGCCGTCCCGGTGCCGCCTCATCGCCACCTGAACGAGGGTGACGTCGGCTGGATTGACCCCGGCGAGGCGACCCGCCTGCCCGAGCGTCCGGGGACGGAAGGTCGCCAGCACCTCGGAAGCCTCGGTGCGGAGCCCCTGGATGCCCGCGAAGTCGAGTCCGGCGGGAATCACCGCGTGCTCGGCATCACGCTGTCGACGGATTTCGCGATCCGCCCGATCGACGAAGGAGGCGTAACGACAGTCGTTGAGCACCCGGTCCACGAGATCCGGGCGTTCGGTCGTCCCGGCGGGCAGGTGCGTGACGAGACTTTCGGCCGTGGTCTCCGGCCGCCGCGCGATCTCCTCCAGCGTCCGCCCTTCCACGCGGATCGACCCGAAGGCGGCCCGGATCGCGTCGAGCGTCCCGGATCGGTTCCGCCACCGCGACCATCGGTCGTCGTCGACCAGTCCGAGTTCGCGTCCCAGCGGCGTGAGTCGTTCGTCGGCGTTGTCGTGTCGGAGCCGAAGCCGATGCTCCGCCCGACTCGTGAACATCCGGTACGGCTCGCGGGGAATCCGCGTCACGAGGTCGTCCATCATCACGCCGATGTACGCCTGCTCGCGGCCGATCCGGACGGGATCCGCGCCGAGCGTCGCCCGCGCGGCGTTCAGACCCGCGACGAGCCCCTGTCCCGCGGCCTCCTCGTACCCGCTGGTGCCGTTGATCTGGCCGGCCAGGAAGAGGCGGCGAACCGACTTGGTCTCGCCGGTCGCGTCGATCTGATGCGGTCGCACCATGTCGTACTCGACCGCATAGCCGGGCTTGAGCAGGACGGCCCGCCCGCACCCCGCCATGCCCCGGACGATCTCGAGCTGCACCGCTTCCGGCAGCGACGTGGAGATCCCGTTGCAGTAGATGGAGTCGCCCGTGATGGTCTCGGGCTCGAGGAACACGTGGTGACTGTCGCGATCCGCGAACCGGACGACCTTGTCCTCGATGCTCGGGCAGTACCGCGGTCCGGCATCCGCGTCGATCGCGCCCGAATACATCGGCGCGAGGTGGAGGTTCCCCCGGATCAACTCGTGAATCGCGGCGGTGGTGTCGGTGATCCGACATTCCACCTGCTCCAGCACCGGAAACTTCGACCGGTCCGTGAGATCGCTGAACGGGACCGGCGTCGCATCGCCCGCCTGCCGCGGCAGGTCGTCCCAGTCGATCGTGGCCTTCGAGAGGCGGGGCGGGGTTCCGGTCTTCAGTCGGCCGAGTTCGAATCCGAGATCCCGCAGCGTGGCCGCGATGCCGACGGCACTGCCCTCACCGATCCGACCGCCTTCGGACCGCTGGTCGCCCACGTGCATCAACGCCCGCATGAAGGTTCCCGTGGTGAGCACCACCGCCCCGCCGCGAAGTTCGACCGCTTCCGGATTCGGCCGATCCGGCATCGACGCGTAACCCGCGCGGTCCCAGGCGACCGGCCCGGAACCGGCGGGAAGCCGGACGCCCTCGACAACCCGCGTTCCATCCCGTTCGACGGTCAGGAAGTCGTCGACGGTTCCCGCGAGCACGTCGATCGAAGGATGTTCCCCGATCAGCCGTTGGGCCTCGAGGCGATACGCCTCCTTGTCGTTCTGACAGCGCGGGCCGCGCACCGCCGCGCCGCGGCTGGTGTTCAGCATCTTGAACATGATCCCCGTGGCGTCGGCGATCCGCCCCATCACGCCGCCCAATGCGTCGATCTCCCGGACGATCTGCCCCTTCGCCAGTCCGCCGATCGCGGGATTGCAGGACATCGTCCCGAGTCGCGCCGGATCCATGGTCACCAGGGCCACGCGACCGCCCACGGAACCGAGGGCGTTCGCGGCCGCCCACGCGGCCTCGATGCCCGCATGCCCGCCGCCGATCACGATGACCGAGTAGTCCATGCCGTCAGGATAGTTCCTCCTTCGCCGGACATTCCCGTCCGAGGACGTGAGACCCGGGTAGTCTGCCCGAATCAGGAGATTTCCATGTTCAAGAAGATCACCATCGCCAGCGTCAAGTCCGCCCGTCCGCTCATCGGCGCGTTCCGGGAGGACCTCGAATCCAAGCCCGCATCCGACGTGCCGAAGACGTCCCGGAAGGCGCTCGAGGCCGCGGTCGCGACGCCTGGATTCAAGGCGGACGTCGGCGAGGTCGTGTTCGCCGACGATCATCTGGTGGTCGGCATGGGCGATCGATCGGCCATCGACCCCGGCACGGCCCGAAAGGCCGGCGCCGCGGTGCTCAAGCACCTGGACCGGGCCGGCATCGACGCCGTGCGATGCGTGGCCCGCGGCGATTGCGACGATCTCGACGCGCTCGCCGAGATCGGCGCCGCGATGGCGGAAGGCATCGGACTCGCCAACTGGCGACTCGCCGGGTTCGACGGGACCGCGGCGAAGCCCGTGACGTCGCATCCCCGGCTCCGACTCGACTGGGACCGGACGCCGCTTCGCAAGGCGATGAACGCGGGCCTGGAACTGGCCGACAGCATCAACGTGGCCCGGACCGTCGCGGCCACCCCCCCGAACGTCTGCAATCCGGCCTGGATCGCGAAGGAGGCCCGGAAGGTCGCCCGCGACGCCGGTCTGAAGTGCACCGTCTTCGATCACAAGAAGGTCAAGGAACTCGGGATGGGCGGGATCGACAACGTCGGCAAGGCGAGCGACATCCCGCCCTGCCTCGTCCGGCTCGACTACACCCCCGCGAAGGTCTCGAAGGCGGCGAAGGGCGAGCATCTCGTCCTGGTCGGCAAGACCATCACCTATGACACCGGTGGCTACTCCCTCAAGCTCTCCGGCGGGATGCGGGGGATGAAGTACGACATGTGCGGCGGTGCCGCGGTGCTCGGGGCGATCCGAGCGATCGCCAAGGCGAAGCTCGGCGTCAAGGTGACGGCCCTGCTGCCCGCGGCGGAGAACATGGTGAGCGACGAGGCCTACCGGCCCGACGACATCATCACGATGTACAACGGNGTGACCGTGGAGGTNACNAACACCGACGCCGANGGNAGNCTCGTCCTCGGNGACGCCCTCGCCTACGCNTGCGACAAGCTGAAGCCGACCGCCATCGTCGACGTCGCGACCCTCACCGGGGGCGTGGTCGTCGCCCTCGGGCACTTCAGCGCCGGGCTCTTCGCCAACGACGACCGCATCTCCGGCGCGGTCGAATGTGCGTCGCAGGCCGCGAACGAGAAGGTCTGGCGGCTTCCGCTCTGGGAGGAGCATCGCGAGTTCATGCGGTCGCCCTTCGCCGACATCCTCAACTCGAACCCCAAGCGATCCGCCCACCCGATCCAGGGCGCCGCGTTCCTCTCGTACTTCGTCGACGAGGACGTGCCGTGGGCCCACCTCGACATCGCCGGCATGGCGAGTCCGGATTCGGACCCCGTCACGGGGGCGGGCCCGAGCGGTTTCGGCGTTCGATTGCTGCAGCGATTCGCGTCGGGCATGGCGGGCGGCTGAGGAGCGACGCGGCCCGCACGATCAGGTCGTTCCAGCGATCAGCCGGTCGACGAGGAGGCGGGGTTCCGCCCCGCCTCGATCGCCCCGATCTTCTCGATTCGCCGCTGGTGGCGACCGCCATCGAAGGGCGTCTCCATCCAGGTGTCGACGATCCGCTTCAGCAGCGTCTGGCCCAGCATGTCGGCGCTCATGCACAGGACGTTGGCGTCGTTGTGACTCCGGGAGAGCCGCGCACTCAGNTCATCCATCGCCAACGCCGCTCGGACGCCGCCGACCTTGTTCGCCGCGATGCACATTCCGATTCCCGTGCCACAGACCAGGATTCCCCGATCGGCGGTTCGATCGCTGACTCGATTGGCGACCAGCCAGGCGCTGTCGGGGTAGTCGCACGCCCGGTCGTCCGCGGTCTCGGGCTCGAGAATCTCGACTTCGTGTCCCATGCCTTTCAGGTACGGAACCAGTTCGTCGATGGCCTTTCGTCCTCTGTGATCACATCCCAGGCCGATTCTCATTGGGGCGTCCCTTCTCTGGCGAGGCCGGACCGATGGACGGGCCGGCCGCTTCGGGTTCAGGTCGTGGCGAGCAGGCTGTGGAGCCGGTCGGGGATCACCGCCTCGATTCTGGAGGCGACTCGGTCGTAGACGGTCTGGGACTGGCCGAATGGGTCGTCGATGTCGCCCGCCGGGTCCAGTCGTTCGATCGGGGTGGACGTACCGGGTGCGATGGCCCTGGCGACCTCGACGTGGGATCTCGTCATTCCAAGCACCAGATCGGCGGCGTCGACCATCTCCCGGGTCAGACCCGTGGAGGTCCCGTGAAACTCGATTCCCCGCCGCTCGAGGGCGTCGATCGACTCGGGCGAGGTCGGGACCCCATCCTCGGCGTGGACGCCCGCGGACGCCACGAAGAGGTCGGGCTCGACGCCCTCCACCCGACCTGCGCCGATCATCTCCCGCGCGATGCCTTCCGCCAGCGGCGAACGGCAGGTGTTTCCAGTGCAGATGAAGAGAACCGTCCTCATGCCGGCATCTTAACCGCTTCCGAAAATCTTCCGTATCCACCCCATTGGCCGCCCGCTCCGGAGGGGATAGACTGTCCTCGCCTCGTACCCAAGGAGACTCCGTTGGAATTCCTGCAATTCGACCGCGCCTGGAAGACACTCTCCAGTGAAGAAGTGGTGACGCTGGGCGGCGAGTCCCCCACCGACATCGAGTTCCTTCAGATCGACTACGACGAACGGCGACAAGCCCACCGGACGGCCTTTTCGTCTCGTGAGGGTCATGATCTGGACGTCGAAAACGCCGAGGTGCTCGAAATCTCCCGCGAAAAGGCGGGCGAGGTCCTCGAGCACATCCTTCACAAGCTCCATGTGGCGCCGCTGCTGATTCTTCCGATCGGGAAGTGGCGGCCGGTCTTCGACCTCGTCACACCGGCGCTGACCGACAACGAGCAGTGGATCTCGATCGATTCCGAGGCATCGATCAAGATGAACACCCGCGATCCGCTGGTCTGCGAGCCCCGCGACCTGCACCTGCTTCGCGCGGTGGTCGAAGCGATCCTTCGCGACGGCGAGGAATTGGCCCAGGGGATTTCGATCGCCGCCATCCAGGCCCCGGTCCTGGTCGAGGTCGAGCCGGCGGGTGGCATTCTGCTCACGATCGGAAACGAAGGTCTCGCCGACGAGGTTCGCGCGGTCGCCGACGCCTTCAACGTGGAATGAGTCACGAAGCGGGAAGGGGCGAGCGGGCCCTGAAGGTCGGCCGACGCTCGCTCACGCGATGACGCAGTCACCGCCGGCGTCGAATGCCACGCCACTACTGAAAAAGTCGACCCCGGCGCGTTCCGTCAGGTCCTCGCCGCAGCACGGACGTCGACGTCAACGTCGGCGGATCGAATTTTCCGGGCGAGCCAACGCTCGCTGGCCTGGAGCACCTTCCAGGCGAAGACGATCGGAACGAGCGAGAGCAGTGAGAACACCAGCGACAGCACCCCGATCACGGGCATCAGGAAGCAGACCGCGAAGGTCGCCAGGGCGATGGCGAGGTAGGTGAAGAACACCGCGACCGGATAGACCGAATTGACCCAGCAGAGTGCGCGGTACAGAAGCAGCATGGTTCGAGTCTATCCCGTGGAGATCGATCCGAGCCGGGCCGGATCGTCAAGGCGGCGTTATCCCGGCTTCGTACGAATACCATGGCGGGATTCGTCCCGTGGCCCGTGAACGGGCACCGATTCCGATCCCGGGCCGGGTTTCACCCCGGAACAGGGCGAATCACCTCAGAAAGCGACATTCCGTCCACCAACCACCATCCCTCGTGGCACAAGGACGGAAAAGCGGTGGAAACCGCTACAATCGTCCGACCCCTCGTCCCGGTTTCGACCGCCTTCGGCGACCCCCGAACCGAGCCGACGGACTCGATCCTGGTCGGCCATCGTCCCGTACCGACCCTTCCTCCCGGAATCCGCTCATGAAGCTCGTCTGCAGTCGTGATGCCCTCGCCGAAGCCCTCGCCATCGCCGGAAGCGTGGTGATCAGCCGCACGCCGGCCCCGGTCCTGCTCTGCCTCAAGCTCGAGGCGAAGGACGGCCTGCTGCACATCTCGGCCACCGACACCGAAATCGGCCTGCTGCTCGGCGTTGCCGAAGTCGACGTGCGTGAAGAAGGCGTCGCGCTCATTCCGGCCGACAAGCTCAACCAGATCGTCCGAGCAAGCGCCGACGACTCCCTCTCGATCGAAGTCTCCAAGAACGTCGCGACCATCACCGGCCGCGACTCCAAGTTCAAGGTCTTCGGATTCGATCCGGAGGAGTTTCCCGGCGTCCCGACCTTCGAAGACGAGCACGAGTTCGAGATCGGCGCGGGCACGCTTCGGCGGCTCATCGGCCGGACCGTCTTCGCCACCGCCGTCGAGAACAGCCGGTACGCGATCAACGGCGTCCTGATCGAACGAACCGGAAGACACCTCCGACTCGTCGCGACCGATGGTCGCCGACTGGCGGTGGCCCGCGGCGAATGCGTGACCAGCGCCGAAGAGGACCTCACCTCGATCGTGCCCACCAAGGCCCTGAACGTGCTGAACCGACTGATCAACGACCCCGACGAGCCGGTTCGTGTGCTCCGGGACCGCAACCAGATCCTGTTCCAGGTCGGCTCCGGACCTGCGGCGCCGGTCCTCTCCAGCAACCTGGTCGAAGGCTCGTTCCCGCCGTTCGAGGACGTGATTCCGAAGGACCAGGACAAGAAGGTCAGCTTCAAGACCGTGGAACTCGCCTCGGCGGTCAGACGGGCCGCCCTCCTCACCAACGAGGAGAGCAAGGGCGTCCGCCTCGCCTTCGCTGAAGACGGGCTCACCCTTTCCAGCCGGGCGCCGGAGATGGGCGAGGCCGAAATCAAGGTCGAATCGGAAGCCTACGCGGGGGATCCGATCGAGATCGGATTCAACCCCAGCTACCTCACCGAGGGCCTGAAGCACGCCGACTCCGAGATGATCCTCATCGAACTCAAGGCGCCGAACAAGCCGGGGGTCATCAAGGTGGGCAGCGACTTCACCTACGTGGTCATGCCGGTCAACCTCGGCTGACCCGGGCCGGTGAGGAACGCGAAACGCGAGAACCTCGGGAAAGAACGAAAGACGGGCGGGCCCT
>NYSY01000005.1 GCA_002683215.1 Planctomycetaceae bacterium | reverse complement strand
AAGACCGAGATCGCTTCCGTTCACGACGTCGTCTCCATTCAGGTCTCCCGTCCCCGAACCGCCCCACTGGACGAACAGGAGTCCGAGATCGCCGCCGCCGACGATGCCATCACCATTCAGGTCGGCGGGGCAGGAGGCCTCGCAGTCGTCGGGAATGCCGTTGTCGTTCTGGTCGTCGGCGGTGCCGTCGAGGATGTCGCAGGGGTCGAAGACCGTGTTGACGTTGCAATCGTTGGGGAAACTGGTCCCATCGTGCGCCACCGCGGCGATCACGAAGTCGTAGAAGCTGAATTCGCTGACCGTTTCCCCGGCGAGATTCGCCAGGTCGACCGAACCACCACCCTGGTCGAATACCAGCCAGCTCCGAGTGCCGTCGACGTCGTAGTCGAGCGAGATCGGAGATCCGCCGATGGGCGATGAGTACCACCCTCCGATGAAGAAGGTGTCGCCGGCGTCGCCGACTCTGGTGGGCGGGATCGGTATCCGCACCATCGCGCCGCTGTAGGTTTCGGTGGTGAGCGTCGCGAACTCGGTCACCAGTTCCGCATCGCTCGGATCACCATCGCCGTTGGGATCCTTCCAGACTGCGACCTTCGCGGACTGGCCGGGCCACGCCAGCCCCCAGGAGATGTCGATCGCGCCGATCCACTCGGCACCAGCTTCGACCTGGTGGGTGGTGACCCACGCGAACTCGGTGGGACCGATCAGGTTCAGGTAGCTCTCGGCCTCCTCGTCGGCGAAGGTGTAGACGGTGTCGAGCACGGGATCGCCGAACTCGCATTCATCCGGCACGTCGTTCCCGTCGCAGTCGTCGCTCAGGCCGAGTTCGATGTCGAAGATGTCCAGACGACCATTGCCATTGCAGTCTTCGCAGGAATCGGGGACACCGTTGCCGTCCTCGTCGATTTCGTACCCGCTGGTGATGTCGCAGGTGTCGAGAATGCCGTTTTCGTTGCAGTCACCGCCGAGATCGATCGCACAGGAATCCGGGAGACCATCGCCGTCGCAGTCGTTCGAAAACACCTGGCAGACGTCGGGGATCGCATCCCCGTCGCAGTCGCCGAGAAGTCCGTCGGCGATCTCGAAGCCGTCGAGGATGCCGTTGTCGTTGCAGTCGCCGCATTCATCGGGACGACCATCACCGTCGACATCGGGGCTCGTGCCCTCGAGGACGTCGCAGTCGTCGGGCACCCCGTTTCCGTTGCAGTCCTGGGCGGGATCCAATGTGATGGCTCGAATCAGCCAGTTGCCGGTCATGTAGCGATTCTCGACGAGGCTGTATTCCTCGGAGAAGGTCTGAAGATCGTTCAGGTCGATCGGATCCGTACTTCCGATCAACCATGCCCGACCGAGGGTCGGATCGCCGTACATGTCGAGCGAGGCGGGGAAGTCTCCGCCATTGGGATTCGTGTCGACCACCATCGAGAATCCCACGTAGAAGACGGCGCCACGATCGCCCACTGCGACATCGGGGACGGGGATCGTGAACACACCCTCGTCGTCGGTGGTGGTGCCTTCAACCGACCAGAGGAGTTGCGCATCCGCAGGTTCACCATCGCCGTTCGGGTCGTTCCAGATACCGGCGGTGTAGGAGACACCCGCGGGAACGATGCTGAATTCCGCCTCGATCGCCCCCACGACGGTCGCATTGGCCGCGGCGTTGAAACGCTGGAGCCACACCATGTTCGGCACGTCCGTGCGGACCGCGATGAATGCAAGTCCGGTCTCGTCGTAGCCGATGCGGCCGTTCCCATCGACTTGGCATTCGTCGGGGATACCGTCGATCTGGCAGTCCAGACTGGTCGCGAGTGCGATGTCACAGGCATCCGGAATGCCGTTGCCATTGCAGTCGGGATCGCACTCATCCGGTATGCCATTGCCATCGCAGTCGTTCTCGGCGAGCTGACAGGAGTCCGGACGACCATCGCCATCGCAGTCGATTTCATCTCCGGCATCGATCTCGCAGCCATCGGGAATGTCGTTGCCGTTGCAGTCCCCTCCACGAAAATCTGCCAGCAGAAGATCCTGGGGCACGACACCGTCCAGGATTCTCAGTTCGTCGATGTCGCCGCGCAGGAACTGGTTGAAGTTGCCACTGGCGTTGGTGTGGGCACCGATGAGCAGTGGTCCGTCGTTGGTCGTGTGTCCGGGGGTGTCGGGAGTCACCACCGAGCGCCGGCCGTCGAGCGTGAACCGGATCTTGTCCGAATCGACGTCCCGTGAGACGGAGACGTGGTGCCAGTCGTTGTCGATGATCTCCAGAGCGCTGGTGGCGATCCAGGTCTCCGATCCGGTCCCGAAGAGGACCGCGATTTCTCGTCCACTGAGATTGTTGGTCTTGCCGTAGTTTCTTGAAGAAGTCACCGAGGCATCGCCTGCCTGGACGAGGACGAGGTAATCGGTGGAGGCCCCGCCGGCAACGAGTTGTTTCTTCTGAACCAGCGTCTGCCTCTGGTTCGGTCCGTCAGTGTTCGAAATCTGGTCGAGGCGAACCCAGGCCTCGATCGTGAAGCTGGATTCGCCGAACGACAGAAGGCCGCTGGGNTCGTCGACGAGGACCGACCCGTNGCCGTNGANCCGGCGNNCCANGANGTTGGACATCCCGGTCTGGGGGATCGTTGCCGGACCGATGTTCGCCGTAGGGTTGGTGTCGTTCGTGGTGCCGTCGAGCTCGAAGGGGCCCGAGTCGCTCAANGTCGTTCCCCCGGGTTCCTCGAATCGCCANTAGGCGAGCGGTTCGNTTCCACCTCGCTCACACTCNTCGATGACNCCATTTTCCTGGCAATCCGCGGCCAGGCCTTTGGCGATTTCGACGGCATCATCGATCCCATTTTGATTGCAATCGGTCAGGGCGGGAATGGCTGCGAGCAGCATCGCTTCGATAAGCACGACCGTCTCCTTTAGAGGGGGGCGAGGAAAGCGCGGACTCCCTGCTTTCCAGTTCCCTCGATACTAGCCGGGAAATTTCCGGGTTCCAAGTTGTATGGCCGTTTTCACCGGTCTTGATTGTCATTATCGGTCGCGGTTGAGTGTGGAGCGTCGATCCGCGAGTCGCTCTCCCGGAGAGATCGTCTCCGATCGGGTCGAGGGTGTTGGGGCCCCGTTCTGGAACCCTGGGCCAGGATCGAGACGCGGCGAGGTCCGCTCAGATCGGGCGATGGAGGGAACCGGCGCTCTCGGGACTCCGACTCGGCGGGCCACGATGCGTTGGTCAGGCGCATCCACCCCAGGATGAGAGGAACACGCCGAAGTCCTGGCCGTCGACCTGGCCGTCGCCGTCGAGGTCCGCACGTACGTTGGCTTCGTTCCAGACCATCAGGAATTCACCGAGATCGGCGCCGTCCACCAGGCCATCGCCATCGAAGTCGGCGGGGCAGGTGGGGTCGCACTCGTCCGGCCGTCCATCGAGATCCGCGTCGGCCGAGGTTCCCTCGAGGATGTCGCACTCGTCGAGAAGGCGATTGGAATTGCAGTCGTAGAGCGGGGGTTCACCGTTCCGGCCGCTCCGGACGAGCCATTCCCCGCCGATCCCGAGGCCGCCCAATGAATAGGTCGCGGTGATGTCGTCCAGCCCCGATCCCCGGCCGAGATAGGAACGCCCCTCGAACCGCGAGTCGTCCACGGCGGCGGGGAGGTCGGTCGCTGGATTGTAAGTGACGTGCGCGCCGATGAAGAACGACGTGCCCACCGGTCCGAGATCGATCTCGTCGAATTCGAACCTGATGCGGTAGGGCTCATCGCTGCCGGACTGGTTGCCACCGTCCGATTGAACGACGCTCATGACGAGCGGGACCATGTCCGATGGGTCGCGATCCTGGTTCGGATCGGCGAGCACCGCGATCTGGACCAGGGCGCCGACGCCGAGCTGGCCCAGCGCGACGTCCGCCCACTCGATGACGCGGCCGCCGGGGCCGACCTCGTATTGCACGGCCCACCACATGCTGTCGCCCGCCGTGAATCCGATCAGGTCCGCGACGTAGTCGCTGTCGACCTGATAACCCGGGTGACCACCGAACTGGCACGCATCGATCACCCCGTCGCCATTGCAGTCCTCGGCCGAGCCGTCGGCGATCTCGCAGGCGTCGAGGACGCCGTTGCCGTCGCAGTCGAGGCGCGGGTCCTCGCAGGCATCGGGAACGCCGTTGCCGTCACAGTCCGGCAGTCCCGTGAAGGCATCCTGGCAGGAGTCGGGGACGCCATCGCCGTTGCAATCGGCCTCCGTGCCGCAGAGTCCGTCCCAGAGGCCGTCGCAATCGCCGCCGCAGGTGAGTTCGCAACGATCGACGACGCCGTTGCCATCGCAGTCCTCGCAGGCGTCCGCGATGCCGTTCAGGTCGATGTCGACGAGTGAGCCGTCGGCGAACTGGCACTGATCGGGGATTCCGTCGNNGTTGCAGTCGCCGCCCGGNGACTCGTACTCGAACCGGATGNTCCAGTTGCTCCACCANACGCCGGTGCCGACCTCGTCGAGCCGCGAGAATTCGATCACGTCGGGGCCGTCGANTTCNGCGGCGTCGATCGGCGATNNGCTGCCGATGATCCAACTCGCCCCNGCGTANGGGGTNGTGGCATCGAGTCCGGCGGGGAANTCCTCNTCGGTGACGTTGCCCATGAGCGCGCCGACGAAATAGGAGCCGCCGAGCGGGCCCAGCGGGATGGACGGGAGCTCGAACCGATCCCGGACNNCGGCCTCGGCGGACTGGACCTCCGTGAAGATCAGGTNGATCAGTTCCGCGTCACGGGGATCGCCGTCGCCNTCGGGGTCTCGCCAGAGACCGATCCGGACGGGACGGCCCGCNGTGGTGTTGACAAAGTCGATCTCGATCGCGGTGGCTCTCGCGAACGGCGTCGCGACCGGAACGTGTTGCAGCCAGGCCATGTATCCCTCGCCCGAACGCACGCCGTATTCCGGACCGCCGTCGTCGTAGGCGATCAGGTCGGCGACACCGGTCTGGCAGTCGTCGGGGATCCCGTCTCCCTGGCAGTCCGGTGCGCCGCTCGCGATCTCGCAGTCGTCGGGAATCCCGTTCCCGTTGCAGTCGTTGCCGTCGAGTTCGCACCAGTCGTAGATGCCGTCCCCGTCGCAGTCGGGCGGGGGTCCCTCGCAGTCGTCGAGCTGCCCGTTGCCGTTGCAGTCGAGGCTCGGATCGGCGGCGATCTGGCAGCCGTCGAGCTGCAGGTCGTCGTCGCAGTCGAGGAACGGTCGCATCACCGAGCCCGGCATCAGTTCCCGCGAACCGAACGGGGGCCTCCATTCCAGCCGGCAGACCGCGTCGCCGCTGCTGTCGAACCACTCCAGCATGAAGACGTGGCTGCCGGCGGACAGGAAGATTCCCGCCGAAACCTCCTCCTCGCTGTGGGCACGCCAGTCGTCGATGACCACTTCCCCGTCGACGAAGAGTCGGATTCCGTCGTCGGAGGTCACGAAGAACGAATAGAAGCCGGTGTATTCGGCGACGAGCTCCCCGGTCCAGCGAGCCGCGAAGTCCGTGAATCCCGCGCCCGGCCAGGGTTCCATGCCGCCGATGTCGAAGTCGACGGAGTCGGCGATGCGTGAGGCGATCGGCGTGCCGAGGTCCTGTCCGGTGAAGTAGGTCGCGATGAACCCCGTCGCGTCGGGCGACTCGCACTCGTCGTCGAGCAGGTTTCCGTTGCAGTCGGATTTGGGCGATTCGACGGCGGCACATGCGTCGAGCAGCCCGTCGCCGTTGCAGTCGAGCCAGGGGGTGAGGAGGATCTCGACGCCATCGGGTCGGCCGTCCTCGTCGCAGTCCGCCGACTGGCACTCGTCGGGCACGCCGTTCCCATCGAGGTCGAGGCTGTCGCCGAAGAGGATGTCGGCATCGTCTGGAGAGAAGTTTCCGTTGCAGTCGACGTCGCCCACCTCCACGATCGAATGGAGCAGATTCTCCCCGTCGTTGTTCTGGGTCCCGTCGGCGGGGAACCAGAGGCCACTCGGTGTCATGCAGGCCTGATTCCGTCCGGGGAAGCGATCCGGATCCGGGGTTCCCCAGGATTCGAAGATTCGAGATTCGCCGGTCGCCCAGCGCCAGTCGCCGTTGGTCTCCTGGTCGCTGAGGCCGATCCAGCACCATCGGGGGACCCCGTTCCACATGGCGAGGGCTTCGAGGACATAGCTCTGCTCCGTGAACGACTCGAACGCGACGAGGGTTCCACCGAGGGATGCCGCGACCGAAGCCGCCTCCTCGGCCGTCGAAGGCGCGAGCAGGTAGTAGTCGTGCGTGCTGCTGGGGATCACCACCGGGCCGGCGATGATCTCGGGTTCGTCGGCCGAGAGCGACGAGACGATGGCGAGGGCAGCGGCGGCCGCGAGGCACTGAGCGTGGCTGACAACTGTGGGGTGCAAGGCGAGTGAATCCGAAAAGGTCCTGCGGCTTGAGAAGGGATTGTTTCGAGTTTATCTGGAAATTTCCGAGAGTCCACAAAAAGGGGCCGCTGATGCTCCGCTGGGGAAAGGACATGATCCAATCGGCCCGCGGGCGGTATCCTTGGCAGCCATGAAGCGCGAGATGTCCCGACCGGAAACGAAACCTGGGTTCTCGGAGGAAGCGGCGGAGGCCATGAACGCGCTGCGGAGTGCGCTCGCGGGCCTGATCAGTGGCTGCAACCAGGTGACCGGGACCCGACCGATCGACATCTCCCGCGGGCTCGGTATCGACATGAAGCTCGCTTGGAAGATGTCTCATCTCGCCGAAGCGGCCCGGCCGTTCGATGCCGTACGCCACCTGCCCGGCGGGGCGGGAATGCGGATCTTTCTCGACGCGGCAGGCCAACGCGGCGCGGATTCCGAGGCCGTCGAGCGGACCAACGCCGCCTTCGCGACGGTACAGGGCGTGATCGCGGAATACTGCGGCAGTCGCAAGGCCTTCGAGACGATGGTTTACGAGATCCAGGAGGCCGAGGACCGACCGCCGGCGCGGGCGGATCGCAAGCGGCTCTTCGAGGGAGCTCGATCGGTGTGGGGTCTGAAGGCGGATCTCATCCACCGGATGGACATTCTTCATCCCTGCCGCGTCGAGGGGCTTCTGGATTGCGTGACCATCCGGACGCTGGCGGGGACTCGCCGCCTCCGTGGTGGTGTTCCGCTCGTGTTCCCGCGCCCGCGAGTCGTCGACGATCGGGGCATGGAGAGCAGGAGCAGCCTGCGTGAACCGCTGGATTCGGAAAACGAGGTCGCGGGGTTCCCGGTCGTCGAAGCGTTGTGCGACGGGCCGCTCCCGACGCTCCGATCGCAGGAACGGGATCAAGGGATCATCTTCGAGGCGCCGCCCCTCGACGGAGCGGATCCATCGAGTTTCACGGTGGTCACCGGCGAGATCCTCCGGGCCGCGCAGCCCACGCGGGTCCAGGGCGATTCCCACGGCATCTACCAGTTGATGCGGCTCCGTGTTCCATCGCCGATCGCGATCTTCGACGTGCTGATTCATGATTCCCTGGTCGACCCCGACATGCAGCCCGACAGCTATCTCGCGAGCGAACTGCATGTCTCCGCGAGTTTCATCCACAACGTCCGAGGGGTCCGACTTCCGATCGGGATCCGCCGTGTGGAGATCGAGCCGACGCAGTCCCCCGAGCTTGATTCGAAGGGCGGCATCCAGACGCGGCTCGAACTCGCCATGCGGGCGTTGGATTGTCGACGTGAGGACTTTCGCTGGTTTCGGCTCGAGGTCGAGTATCCCCCGATCTGCAGCATCATCGCCTTCGAATGCGAGCAGCCCTCGGGCTGAGGCGCGACGAGGCCCACGGGGTCAGGTGGTCCAGCCGAACGAGGCGAGATCCACGTCGAGTCTCGATGAGAGTCGGCGATTGGAGGCCCCGAGGTCCAGGTTCGCCAGCCTCGTCCGAATGATCCGATCGACGCGGCGGCCCCGGCGGGTCTCGCCGGCTTGGGTAGCCACTCGACCGAGGACGCGGGCGAGGCGTCGTCCGGGTCCGGCGAGCCTGGGAAACGGCGGCGCCCGATGCAGCGAACTTCGGGACGCGAGCAGGTTGACGCGTCTCAGCGCCGCCGCCTCGAGCAGCGAAGGTGCCGCGAACACCGGGCCCGTGTCGGGGGGCGCGGGAAGCGCGATTCCCGTGAACGCCTCGATCCGTTCGAGGTGACGGGCGGGGTCGTCGCGGAGACCTTCGAACGGGAGCACCAGCACGTCCTGCTCGCCGAAGATGTCGTCGAGCAGCGCGACGTAACGATCGAATTCGAGGAAGCGTGGATCGAAGGCCGGAAGTCGATGATCGCCCGGATCCAGCGGCCGGAGGAAATCCTCGATCCCGCTGATCCCGCCGATTCGGATCTGCTGGAGCCAGATCGATCGAAGTAGTGCATGCTGTTCGCGAAGCACGAGGAGTACTCGTGCTTCGGGAACGACGCTTGCGAGTCGACGCGCGGTGCGTTCGGCGTCGAACCACCCGGCGGCGGGGTTCCCGCTGAAGCGTTCATTCGAAATGATCACCGGCGCGCCCCGGTCCCCGGCCTCGGTGATCCTGTCGCGGATCCACCGGCGCGTGGCGGCGGTGTCGAAGTCGAGATCCCTGGGAAGCACGATCCGGGCGGTCGTCTCCGCGCGATCGGAGAAGGTGTGCCGGGGCCGTCCTTCACGTCCGTCGAGGACGTTTCGTTGGAACCAGGTCGATCCGGTCCGATGCAGCCCGAGATGGATCAGTGGTCGTGTCACGGATCGGAGGCATCCGATTCCGCCGCATCCTCGGGCGTCCGGGCGGGATTGTTCCGAGACGATGCTTCGAGAATGGCGACATGGCGGACCAGCAGCGTGAGCTCTCGTCGAACCTTGCGAAGGCGGAGGTAGAAGACGACGAAGCCCTGGAACACCACGAGCGTGACGAGGTAGACGATGAGATCCGTACCGCGGTTGATGCCGAGGGCCCGGGCGACCGTGGTGAGTCGGTCCGGATCGACGGCGGCGAGGATCCCCACGATCGAGACGATCAGGATCATCGCCGCGGCCGGCCTCCCGATCGTCCGCCGGAGCCCGCCGACCAGGCCGAAGACGGCAAGCACCCCGAGGATGGAGATGATGATGATTTGCAAGGTGATCATCCGGCGATCCTGCCGACGAGGTAGTGGAGGAGGATCCGGAAGCTTCCGGTCCAGCGTTGGCCCTTGCCGCGGGCGTACTCGCTGTATCGGATGGTGACGGGGTATTCCCGCACCCGAACGCCGCTTCGTGCGATGAGATCGATGATCTCGCTCGCGTGGGCCATGCGATCGGCAGTGATTTCGATGGATGAGGCGGCTTCACGGGAGAGCACCCGAAGGCCGTTGTGCACGTCATTCAGTCGGACCCCGCTCGCCACGCGATGGAAGAGGACCGCGGCTCGCAGCAGGAGCCACCGGGTGGTCGGGATCTCCGAGGCATCACCGGCGAAGCGGTCCCCGAGGGCGATGTCGCATTCGCCTCCGGCGACCCCCGCGACCATCGTCTTGAGATCCACGAGTCGGTGTTGTCCATCGGCGTCGAAGTGGGCGATGCGCTGGGCCCCGCGGGCGAGCGCAAAGTCCGTACCGGTCTGAAGGGCGGCGCCCTGGCCGCGATTGACGAAGTGACGCAGTGCATGCGGGGCACACTCCTGCAGGACCTCCCAGGTTCGATCCGAGGAACCGTCGTCGATTGCGACCACATTCTTGAAGCAGGGGGTGATCGAGCCGATGACCTCCCTGATCGCCGCCTCCTCGTTGAAGACGGGGATGATGATCCAGGTGCCGTCCGCGACGGCGGGATCGAGTTCCGGTTTCACGTCCGGAGTTTCAGTGTGGGCTGACGTTGGCATCAGTTCAACGTAACCTGAATCCAGAAACATGCCTCTTCATTCCCCCGACATCCCGTGCTCGACGGACCGACAATCGGCGCAACCGGCGCAGATGGAACCACGTCCAGAGACCCCGTCCGTGGCGGCGTCGGGACTCGGTCCGCTCGGCTGGGGATTGATCGTCGTGGTGTTCGTGACGGTCCTCGTGGTCTTCCGTGGTGCGCTCGAGGGTGGTTTCGTCTACGACGACTTCCCTCGGATCGTCGAGGCCGAAAGCCGGATAACCTCGATCTGGCCGCCGATCTGGATGTCCGACGGTCAGCGGCCGGTGGTCCGGCTCTCCCTCACGCTGAATCACCTGGCTGGCGGACTCGATCCGCTCGGCTACCACGTGTTCAATCTGGTGCTCCATGCGACCGCCGCCGTGCTCGTCCTGCTCGTGGTTCGCGAGGGAGGTCGGCGACTCGCCGACCGGGGGATCAGCGCAGGCTCGAACCGGCGCCGATTGATCCTCGGCGCGGTGGTGGCCTTGATCTGGGCGCTGCATCCGGTGCAGACCTCCACCGCCACCTACGTGATCCAGCGTGCGGAATCGCTCGCGGGCTTCTTCTCCCTTCTTGCGGTGTACGGACTGCTTCGCGGTGACCGCGTCAACCGGCTCGCGACCGGCACGGTCGTGGTCGTCTCCGTGATGCTCGCGCTGGGTTCCAAGCCATCTGCGGTGGTGTTGCCGGCCATGCTCCTCGTGGTGGACTGGGCGGTGATCACCGGAAGCCTCCGTGCCACGCTGCGGCGCCGCGGCCCGCTGCATCTCGCCGCATGGGCGTGTCTGCTCCTGCTGTTCGCGACCGGAGCGATCGCCTCGCTCTGGCGCAGCGAGGGGATCGCCGGCGTCGGTTTCACGCGGGCGGGTTCGACGCCATTCGAATACGCCGCATCGCAACTTTCCGCGGCCGCGGTGTATGCACGGATCGTCATCGATGCTTCGGCGATGAGCATCGACCACGGTCCCGAGGCCCTTCAGCCGGGCTGGACTCGGCCGGTGGGGGTCGCGGTCGTCGTGACGTTGCTCGGCCTCGCGATCGGGGGGCTGATCCGACATCGCTGGTGGTGGTGTCTGCCCGCGACGATGCTGCTGGTGATGATTCCGACCTCCAGCATCGTGCCGCTGGCCGATCCGCTNGCGGATCANCGACTCCATNTCGCGNTGTTGCCCNNGGCCNTCGGGTTGGTNGCGATCGCCTGTTTCNCGGTCGACCNNGTNTCCCGNACGTGCNACNCGACCGGTCGGTGTCNTNNTCTCGATCCTNTTCGTCGGGGTGCTGGTCGCGGAGNCGCANGGGGTCCGGTCTCGAAACGCGGACTACGCGGANCCCCGACGGCTCTGGGACGACGTNGTCGNGCGANGGCCCGANCACGTCCGCGGNCTNGTGAACCGNGCGTCGGTCGCGCTTCGCGNNGGCNGGTANGCGGACGCNGAGNNGGATCTCCGGGCNTCGGCNGNGATNCAACCNGGCAATCCGGTGGTGATGATGAACCTCGCGGTGCTCGATCTCCGCGAGGGGCGGGCCGAAGCGGCNCTCGACCGGCTCGACGTCGTCGGTTCGATCGGTCACGAAGATCCGCTCTTCCATGCCGCGCGAGCCGATGCGCTGCGCGATCTCGGCCGATGCGAGGAGGCGGTCGAGGCCTGTGCGGCGTCGATTCGGATCGAACCGGGCAACGTGCGGACGCGGATCGTCATGGGCAACGCCCTCGCGGACTGCGGGCGGCTCGCCGAGGCGGCGATCGTGTTCCGCACGGCCGCGGAGCAGGCTCGNGAGCCCGCCCTTCGAGCGAGTGCGAGATTCAACGAGGGCAACATGCACTTCATCGAGGAACGCATGGCGGATGCGATCGTCGCCTACACCGCGGCGCTGGCGGCCGACGCATCACATGCCGGCGCGGCACAGGGGCTTGAGGAGGCGAGANGACGTGAACGCTGAAGTCACGGCCGTGATCCCCGCGCGTGACGCGGCGGCGACCTTCGAGGCGTGTCTCGATTCACTGCTCGTGATCCTNGCGCGGCCGGGATCGGGCCTCGCTCGAATCCTGGTGGTCGATGACGGCTCGCGCGACGGGACGGCGGCCATCGCTCGATCCCGCGGCGTCGAGGTGATGCAATCCGGCGGNCGCGGCGCCGGAGCGGCTCGCAATGCGGGGATCGCCGCGGCATCGACCGAATTGGTCTGGTTCGTCGANGCGGACTGCGTCGCGTTTCCCGATGCGNTCGATCATCTCCGGCCGCATCTCGCGGATCCGGGAGTTGCCGCCGCCGGGGGCACCTATGCGATCGCGCCGGAGGCGACGCTGCTCGAGCGACTGATCCACGAGGAGATCCAGGTGCGGCACGACCGGATGCCGGAGGAGGTCGACTTTCTCGCGACCTTCGACGTGCTCTATCGACGAAACGTGCTGGAAGCGGTCGGNGGATTCGACGAACGCTATCTCAAGGGTCAGGATGCCGATCTCGCCTTCCGGGTCGTCGAGGCAGGGCACCGACTTCGATTCGACCGGCGTTCGCGGGTCCGTCATCACCACGCGGATCGGCTGCGTCGCTACCTCAAGGTNCAGCGACAGCAGGGCTACTGGCGGGTCGCCCTGCATCTCGAGCATCNGGGGCGGGGTGGGAACGCCTACAGCGGCCCCCTCGACCATCTCCAGCCGTTCGTGGCCGCGGCGTTCGTGCCGAGTCTGCTCGCGATCGCCTGGCCGCCGTGGGGNGCGGTCTTGCCCGCGACGTTGCTGCTGNTCCTCGTCCTGATGCAGTTGCCGATGGCCGGCTCGATGGTGCGGCGAGGTGGNTGGTCCATGGTCTGGTTTNCGNNGCTCGGGACGATTCGTGCGGTCTGGCGGGCCGCGGGGCTCGTGCAGGGGGTGTTCGATCGAATGCTTCGACGCGGCGCGATCGCGTCAGGAGGGATCCCCGCGTGACGCTGCTACCACTCCTGTTCTGGACCCTGCTTCTGCTTCCGGGTTACTCGGTGGCAAGGCGATACTTCGCCGAGGAGCTGGAGGGCGGACTGCTTCCGGGCATCGCTGTTTCNTGGATGACGAGTTTCGCGGTGCTGGCGCCCCTCGTCGCNCTCGGATACCTCGTCGGNGCGCCGATGGTGGTCGGGATGGTGTTGCTGGCCGGTTTCATCGCCTGGGGAGTCGCCGACGTCATTCGAAGCGGTGCGTGGCGAGGCGTCGGCCGGATGGTTCTCGCGGCGCTCACGATCGAAGCGGTGCTCGTCCTGATCGAACTGGTCTTCTCGGCCCGTCACGGTTCCATTCTCGCCGCCGATGCTCGGGTCCATCTGGCCCGCATCCGGTTTCTCTTCGACCATGGATTGAGCAACATCGATCCGTTCGTGCAGGGTGGGAATCCGTATCCGATCTACCACACGAATCTGCATCATGCGCTCTTCGCGACGGGCTCGAGGCTCGTCGGAACCGATCCGGTGACGTTCTGGTTCGGCTCGCTGGCGGCCGCGAAACTCATGATCGCCAGCGGCATGGCCTATCTGGCATGGGCGGTGCTCGGCGGACGATGGGCGGCGTGGATCGCGGCGGTCATGGTGCTGGCGAACCGCGGTCCGGTCACCTTCTCGGTCTACCCGAACCAGCTGGCGCCGTGGTTCCTCCTGCCCATCTTCGCCGGGGTTCTGGTCCGGACGCTCGCAGATGCATGGCGGGATCCTGATAGATCGTGGTGGGCGAACCTCCCGAAGCTCGGTGGCGTCGCGCTGGTGATCGGCATGTTCCACCCGCTCTACGCCGGATTCGCGGTGGTGGTGGCGTCTCCAATGCTCCTCGGCGTCGGCGTGTGGCGATTGGTGCGGAGGCGGCCTGGCCGGGCGACCGCGTTCGCCGGCTGGCTCGTGATCGCGCTGTTCGCCATGCCGTTCCCGGTCGCGGGCAAGTTGATGACGGTTCCGGACCGGGCGGTGGCGGTGGAACCGGAGACGGTGCGTCGCCAGATCTCCGGCGGCCGGGCGGGCCTGGAGATCGATGATCGCCGCGGGCTCGAGGAGGGTGAAGCGTCATCCACGGCGCAAGCAGACGCGGAGGCACCGACGAGGGGGCTTCGGGCCGCACGTTTGTTGAAGGCGCCCGACGGCTGGATGAACACCACCTGGGGAGAGACCACCTGGATCTCCCGTACGCCCGGTCGCGGTTTCACCGGCGCGTACCAGCGGGGAAAGGTCAAGGCCTGGCGGGTGCTCGTCGTCCTGTTCTGTGGGGGGCTCGCGATCATGCTGGCCGGGCGGCGGGAGGTCCTCTACCTGATCGCCGCCATCGGCGTGGTGCAGGCGGTGGTGCTCCTGCCACCGGTGGCGACGGCGGCGGTCCGTTTCCTCGGCGCGCATTGGATGCTCGAACGCTTCGAGACGCTCGCGTTCGTGTTCTTCGTGCCGCTTTCCGTGCCGGCCGTCGCCGCGGCGATCGAGCCGGCGTGCCTCCGGCGGCTTGAGAAGCGACGCTTCGGCGGCGTGCTCGAACGCGGGGTGCTCGCCCTGCTGACCGTCGCGGGCCTCTGGGTCGGGATGGCGCACGCGACCCATCGGCGTCCCTATGACTGGGAGTACTACTGGAACCGGGTCTCCGCGCCGCGGCACTACCGCCACGGTCGGGAGTACCTCGGCCTGCTTCGACTCCAGGGGTTCCTCGAGGCGAACATTCCCGCCGGCTCGGTGGTCGCGGTGGAGTCGTTCACAGGCACCCGGCTGAAGATGCTTCATGACATCGTCCTCGTCGCGAGCGAACGCAGCAGCACCGGCGTCGTGGATGGTGGGCGACGGCGCATCGATCTGAAGCTGATGTTCGATTTCGAGACCGATGAGGAGATCCGGGCGGCGCTGTTCGAGAAGTACGGGGTCACCCACGTGGTCTCGAGGGGCTCGCCGAGGATCTGGGTCGACTGGTGGGGGGCGGAGACCGCTCGCAAGCGAGGCTACGTGGTGACACGACTCGCGGAGGAGTTCGATGCCGATGAACTCTGGCGGCGTGAACTCAAACTGGGGACCCGGCTGATCCGGGCGAAGCGATACGACGAGGCCGTGGAGAAGCTGCGGGACGTGGTGGTGGACGATCCTCAGCTGGAGAAGGCGTGGCACCGACTCGGGATCGCGTTGCGCGGGCGTGGTGACGCGGTGCTTTCGGCGGAGGCGTTCGCGCGGGCCGGCGAGCTCGATTCGGAGGACCTGCGGTATCCCTTCATGGAGGGACTCGCCGCCTTCGACGCGGAGCGGTACCCGGCCGCCCTCACCGCCTTCGACCGGGCGCACCGACTCGCCCTGTCCCAGGACGACACCGGCCAGGCGGCATCGGCCATGCTCAACATCGGAAACACCTGGTACATGCTCGACAGCCTCCCGGATGCGATCGCCGCCTACGACGTGGCGATCGAACTGGATCCTGAATACGACAAGGCGATCCAATACCGGGAGGCCGTCGCCGAACTGCTTCTCGAAGAGGCCGCGACACCACCCGGGGATTCCCCGTCGGATCCGGATCAGTCCGAGGCCGAGGAGGGCCGACCGGCTCGGGAAGACATCAGCACGCCTTCCGAGAGACCGATCCCATAGGCGATCCAACCACGACCTCGAACCCGCCACGCCTTGCCGCCACCGATGCTGCCGGCGATGGTCGTGACGCCGCCGATCAGGATCCAGACCGGCGACTTCGCGAGGGTCGCGACCACCGCACGGAACGGTCCGTCGATGTCCCGACGCAGCGGTGCGACGCAACGGCCCACGGTCCGCATTCGTCGGATCAGCCATCCGGCCGTCGTTCTGGAGGCCGGAACGTGGTCGATCACCGGTGCGTCCGCGGCCCACACGATCCGGGCGCCGGTGCGAGCGAGTCGCTGGAAGAAGTGCCGGTCCTCGCTCAGTCGGAGAAAACTCTCGTCGAACCAGATGTCGAGCCGTTGCGGAAGCGTGGCGTCGAGGATCACGTTGTTGGTGAAGGCCCAGGGCCGCGTCGAACCCGTCGCATGCCTCGATGCATCGAAGAAACCTCCTTCGAGCACCCAGGCCGGGGGCGAGGCCTCGAATCGAGGGATGACCGGGCCGGTGACGATCTCGGCGGCGTGGTCTCGCTTCACCCGCAGCATCTCCGACAGCCACGCCGGTTTCACCTCCTCGTCATCGTCGAGGAAGCCGATCAGATCGCCCTCGCCGGTGAGTTCGACGGCTCGGCCCAGTCCGCGATTTCGCGGGGGCGCCACGCCGCGCCGCGGCTCGGAAAGGACCTCCACGTCGAGGCCGGTGGACGCTTGGACCCGGCCCGCCTCGGACGCCGGTCGTGGGTCGTCCGGATCGTTGTTGACGACCACCACTCGGAGCGCGACGGATTCGGGGTCTCGAACCGTCTGGGCCGCGAGGCTCCGGAGGATTCGCGTCAGGCCTTCGGGCCGATGAAGCGTCGAAATGCAGATCACCACGCGGCGCATGTTGCTCAGGATCTCCACACGGGTTCAGGACGACTCGTGGCGTTCGGCATATTCCTCATATCGGCGTCCGGCCAGACCGGCCACCAATCCTGCGGCCCGGCCGAAATCCCACGCCGCCCTGGCCACGGCGACGCGAGGTCGGAGGGCGGATGCCACGACGCGGATGAGGCCTCGCGCGGCGAATCGACCGGCGCGAACGAGGAGGCCCGCCGCCTTCAGGACCCCGGCCCCACCTTCCGCCTGCGGCGTGTTGGTCCCGAGGCGGTAGGACCGCCGAAACACCCAGCCGGGGCGAATGCGTTCGATCGGATACCACTCCCAGGCGACGGCGTCCTCGGTCCAGATGATCTCGTGTCCGGCGTCGCGGACCCGGCGAAAGAAGTCCTTGTCGCTTCCGCCATGATGCCGCATCGTCTCGTCGAACCGGAAACCGCCGGATCGAACCACGTCGGCCGCGATCAGCGCATTGTGAGTGAACGCCCATGGTCGCGAGGTACCGGTCGGATAGCCGGGTGGCTGGAAGACCCCGCTCGCGGCCGCCCAGGGAGGGGCGTCCGCCGGGAAACGGGGATTCGCGGGCCCCGTCACCACCGAAGCGTCCGACCGGCGTGCCGTTCGCAGCAAGGCGACCAGCCACTCGGAATCGACCGTCTCGTCGTCATCGAGGAATGCGAGCATCTCGATCCCCGGATCCGCAAGGGCGATCTCCAGGGTCCGATTCCGGGCGGCGGGTATTCCGGGTTCCGCTTCGAAAGCGTGTCGCATTCGGAGGCTGGTGGGCGGAGGCGTCCTGTCCGACGGTGCGTCGTTCTCGACGACCACCAACTCCACTTCGACCCCTTCAGGAACCGATATCAACTCCAGCGACTGCAGAAGCCGGGCGAGGCCGTCCGGGCGACGGCGTGTGATGATGCAGATCGCGACCCGCATGGAGGACTCCCTTGACCACCGTCTCTGAGGCTACCACGATCCCCGATCCCTGCGATGCCCCGCGGGTCTCGGTGGTGGTGGCGATGTTCGAACGTCTCGAGCGTTCGGTCGCGTGCGCCAGGAGCCTCGCGGCCCAGACCATCGATCGGGCCGAGGTCATCTTCGTGGACGACGGATCCGAAGACGGCACGCCGGAGGCGGTGGAAGTGGTCGCCCGAACCTCGCGGATCCCGATGCGGGTCGTGCGGAACGCCAGGAACCTCGGGGCCAACTCGAGTCGGAACCGCGGCGTCTCGCTCGCGGCGGCGCCGCTGGTCGCGTTCCTCGACTCCGACTGCGAAGCCGCACCGGACTGGCTCGAACGCCTCGCCGAGCCGTTTGAAGCCGATCCGCGGCTCGGTGCGGGCTCCGGTCTCGTGGAGGATGCGTGCGTCGGGAACGTCTGGGAACTCGCGTTCAGCGGCACGCACCGACTGCCCAGGCCCGGTCCCTGCTCGAGAATAACGTCGTGCAACCTCTGCATCCGACGGGTTCTGATGCCTGCCGGCGCCTGGGATGAGAGTCGGCCCACCCGAAGCGACGGAGGTCGTCCCGACACGGCGATCTCCGCCCGTTGCGACGAGGAGGGACTGAACCTCGCCATCCGTGCCGCCGGGTGGGGGGTGGAGGCGATCCCCGCCGCCAAGGTCCGGCACTTCCATCCGTACTCCCGGCGAAGCCTGCTGCGTCAGGCGTGGTACGGAGGTTGTTCCGCGGCGGAGATCGTGCATCGGTACCGGCTCGGTCCGAGACGCGACCTCGGTCCGATCGCGCTCGCGTGGCTGCTGCTGNCGCGCTGGTNNTGCTGCTCGGNCCGTTCACNACNTGGTGGNTNNNGNTGCTTCCCGCNGNCATGGCNGGGCTCGCGGTCGCGGCNATCGCNGGGAACGANCTGGTGAACAAGGGCAAGACGNNNGGTNNGCTGNTNCGGGCNNCGCCGGCNCTCNTCGTCTACTACCACGTNCGGCTCNNGGGNTTCNTNNTCCGGCGATGGCAGCTNCGNNTCGGTGGNGNNGGNGTNGANCGNNTNGATCNNNCGCANCTCGCGANCGGNCTNCCNNNNCCNCCGGAGTCGNCNGCATGACCNNGGAGANNTCNNNCGATNTNNCCGGCCGNACNGCNCGCGGNGCNGCNNTCATGCTGNTCGCNCGNGGATTCGGNACCGCGATNTCGGTCGCCGCGATGGCGGTGATNGCCCGATTCGTGTCGCCGGAGGAGTTCGGNGTNGTNGCGATGGTGNTCGCGATCCTCGGCATNGCGCGGGTGCTGGAGGAATTCGGCCTCGGNGACGCNGCCNTNCAGGCCGAGCGGATCACGNANGNGNAGGTNACGTCGCTNGCGATCGTCAACGTGGTNGCNGGCNTGTNGCTCNCGGCGGGATTCATGGCCTGNGGNCCGNTTCTGGTCGANTTCTACGNTCGTCCCGAACTNCTTCCCATCTGCTTCGCNCTNGCGCCNCTGTTCATCNTCGCNGGANTNGGATCNCAGCCACGGGCGATGATGCGNCGTGGTTTCCACTTTCGNGCGCTCGCGATCGCGCANGCCGTCTCNCTCGCCGTCGCGGCGNTGNCNGGCATNATCGCCGCGATCGCGGGCCTCGGTGCGTGGGCGATCGTCCTNCAGCACCTCGCCGGGGCGGCANCGCTCNCCGTCGCGAGCTGGATCGCCTCGGGNTGGCGNCCNTNCCGGCCGGCANCGCTNGCGNCCATTCGNCCGTTGCTCGGTTACGGGNNGAATCTCGGNGCNAGTCAGTTNATCAACGCCCTGACCCGGAACATCGANGACATCCTCATCGGGCGGTGGGTCGGACCNGCCGCCCTCGGTGCGTACGGTCGNGCCTTCCAGTTGATGTCGCTTCCGTCCACGCAGTTGAACCANCCCCTGAGCAGCGCGGTCGTGCCGGCGTTGAGTCGGCTGCAAAGGGATCCCGATNGATANCGTCGGCTCTACCGNTCCAGCGTGGAGGTCATCGCGAGCCTCGCCTTCCCNCTCGCGGTGTTCACCGGCGTCGCGGCNCCCGCGATGGTNGGNANCCTGCTCGGNCCCGACTGGAGCGANTCGGTACCNCTGCTCCGGGCGCTNNCGCCGGCCGGNTTGATCGTNTCCATGAACGTGGCCACCGGNTGGGTGTACCTCTCGCTGGGACGAACCGATCGGCAGCTTCGATGGCGTCTGATCGGATCGGCGGCGGCGATCGCAGGGATGGTCTTCGGTCTCCAGTGGGGGGCGCTGGGGGTCGCGATCGGATTGAGTTCGGCCAGGATCGTGATGCGGATCCCCGCGATGATCTACTGCTTCCACGGGACGCCCTTGAGACTGCTCGACGTCGGAGAGGTGGTCTGGCGGCCGGTGCTCGCGTCGGTGGCGGGCGGTCTGGCGGCATGGTGGTTCGATCCGGTCACGCTGCTGGACGGATTCCGACTGCTGGTCCAGTTCGGAACCTTCGTCGTCGCCTGGCTGATCGGCATGATGGTGATCCCCGGCGGAATCGGCCNATTGCAGGAGGGCGTCGAACTGCTTCGAGGACTCCGGAACAGGGAGGTCGATGATGCCGCGTGAGCCGTTCCTGCGGATTCGGTCGGGCGTGGAGAAGCGGCTGCAGCGCCTCGGCGCGATGCGACCCCGGGGGCTTCCCGCGTTCCTCGGAATCGGGGCCCAGAAGTCGGGGACGACCTGGCTGCACGCACGACTGCGAGAGCATCCGTCGATCTTCCTTCCCGAAGAGAAGGAACAGCATTACTTCGACTGGAACTTCCACCGTCCGCTGGCCGGATACGCCGCGGAATTCCGGAACGCCGGAACGCGGCTCGCGGGCGAGATCACGCCGGGATACGCCATCCTCCCGAGCGAGCGGATCGACTTCATATCTCGGGTGATGCCGGAGGTCCGGATCATCTACCTGATGCGAGATCCCGTCGAACGTGCGTGGAGTCAGGTGGTGATGAACGCCGTCGAGATCGACGGGGAGGACCCCGCCGCGATCGACGATGCGGCATGGCTGCGGCGACTGGGTGAACCGAGGGTCGTTCGCAGGGGAGATCATGCCGCCGTCCTCGACGCCTGGTCGCGCCGGGTGCCTCGGGATCGGATCATGGTCGGCTGGTTCGAGGAGATCGCCGAAGCGCCGACGGATCTCCTTCATCGCATCCACGACTTCCTCGGGGTCGAGCGTCACACGCCCGTCGACTCGGGCGTGGTGCGGCCCGGAGCCGGTGTCCCGATGCCGCCCGGTGTTCGTGCGGGGCTCGTCGAGATGCTCCATCCGCAGCTCGAAGCGCTGGCGAACCGGTATGAGGGGCGTTGTCGAGAATGGTACGAGCGGTGGTGTGGATGAGCCGGTTCCCAGCGCATATCCGTCGGTCCGCCTACGAAATCGCGCGATGGGTGCGGGAGGAGCGGCTGTCGCGTCGCGTCGCGATCCATCCGGATCCAGCGTTCATCCTCGGGATGCAGAAGAGCGGGACCTCCGCTGTGGCGGGGCTTCTGTCGCTTCGCACCGGCATTCCGATCGCGATCGATCTCGCCCGGGAATGGCGACGGTGCACCATCGTTCGCGCGTCCGGGAGCGATCGGGCCTTCGCACGATACGTTCGACGAAACGGGATCGATTTCGCACGCAGGATCGTGAAGGAGCCCGGNNTGACNTNCGTGNNCGACCGGCTCGCCGCCCGCTGGCCGACGGCTCGCTCGCTGGTGGTGGTCCGCGACCCGGTCGCGACCATTCGGAGCATCGTCGAACGCCTCGAGATCCCGGGGGACCTGGATGCGAGCGCCGTCGACATGGGGCGCCGGGTCCCGCAGGCATGGCATGCCGTGCTCGACAACCGGTGGCTCGGCGTTCGTTCGGAGCACTACATCGACCAACTGGCGGATCGGTGGTGCATCGCGGCGAAACTGGCCCTCGAGGAATCGGATCGCCGAATGACGATTCGGTACGAGGACTTCGTCGCCGACAAGATCGGTGTGCTCGACGAGATCGCCGGGCACTTCGAACTCCCGGTCGTCGCGGAGGTCGGCGCCTTTCTCGAGGTACCCTTCCAGCCGCCTGGACGGCGTCGCGAACCGAAGCTGGTCTTCGGTTCGAATCTCGAACGAATCAAGCGGATCACGGGGCCCCTCGCCCGCCGGCTCGGATATCAGGCATGAATCACAGACCACGCATCCTGCTCGTTGCCGGTGGCTTCCCACTCGCGTCGGAGACCTTCGTCCGCGAGCAGTGCCTTCAACTCGTCGAACGTGGCGTGGATCTCGAGATCCTGGCGATCCGGCCGGGAGACGGGACCTGGACCGCACGGGAGCAGAAGGCGGCGATCGCCGATCGGATCCTCGCCGCGAACATCGATCGTCCGATCATCGAGCGGGTCGCGAGGATGCCACTTCGATTCGCCTCGCGTCTGGTCCGTGACCCCGCCTCTGCCGTCGGGGCGGTGAACCCCGCTCGCGGGTGGCGTGGGGCGAGCGGTCAGATCCTCGAGATCGCCGCGGCGATCGGGCGAGGCGGGCGATACGACGCGATTCACTGTGAATTCGGTCCGATGGGTCGCATCATGGTCGAGGTGATCGATGCGGGCGTCGTCTCCGGTCCGATGTCGGTCGCGTTCTACGGCTACGACATCACGCGGGAGATTCAGAAACACGGCGAACGCGTGTACGAAACGCTTTTCGAACGAGCCTCGATGCTGCTCCCGAACTCCCGATACCTCGCGACGAGGCTGCTCGAAGCGGGGGCGCCGCCGGAGAAGGTTCGAGTGCACCGCCTCGGCATTCGTCTCGAAGACTTTCCATTCGTCGATCGGCGTGGCCGGCCCGGACCACCCTTCATTCTCGCGGTGGGGCGGTTGGTCGAGAAGAAGGGGTTCGAGCACCTCATTCGGGCGATGCGACTCGCGGGGGATCGCAGCGTGTTCCGAGCGCGGATCGTCGGGGACGGCCCGCTGCGGCAGCCGCTCGAAGCCCTGGCGAGGTCCAGCGGGCTGTCGGACCGGATCGAGTTCCTCGGGTGGCGCAGTGGTCGGGAGGTCTCCGAGTTGATGGCCGAGGCGGACCTCTTCGTGGCGCCGAGCGTGACCGCCAGTGATGGTGACATGGAGGGGATGCCGCTCGTGATCACCGAGGCGATGTCGACCGGTCTGCCCACGGTCGGGAGTCGTCACAGTGGCATCCCGGAGGTGGTGATCGACGGTGAGAACGGACTGGTCGTCGACGAAGGCGACGAGCGGGGCCTCGCGGAGGCGATCGTGCATTTCTCGGATGTGGATCATCGGCTTCGCGCGGCATCGAGTGCCCGGGCGACCGCGGAATCAATGTTCGATTCGCGGAAGCAGGGAGACGAAATCCTGGCGCTCCTGAATGCGATCGGCGGGTCCGAATCCGGGCCGAATCCCGACGCCTCTGGGGCCGACGGCTCGGAAATTTCCGAATTTGGTTGACTCGCCCCTGATTCCTCCTACAGTGGAGACGGTCCAACCGTCGATTTTTTCAGGAGTGAACCGAGATATGAGTTTCAGTGCCAAGATTGCTTCCGTCGTCGTGATTCTGGTCTTCGTTCTCCTGACAGCCGTCACGGCCTTCGCGGAGGACAAGGGACGGCAGGACCGCTTCGTGCCCCAGAACGATGACTACCGCGCCTCGGGTGAGCGAGCTGCCAGCCAGGGTTCATCCCCGGACTGCTGCCCGGCCGACCTCAACTGCGATGGCGTGGTGAACGGCGCCGACCTCGGCATTCTTCTTGGCGACTGGGGTCAGAAGGGTGTCCCTGGCGACATCACGGGAGACGGACCGGTGAATGGCGCCGATCTCGGCCTCCTGCTCGGCGCCTGGGGCCCCTGCACGGGCTGATCGCGGTCCGCCTCTCTTTCGGAACGAGGAATCACCTCGCCCGCTGGCCCGAGGTCGTGTTCCAAGCTGATTCGGCCGGCCCGAGCTGGATCCATTCCTCGTGAGCAGCAACACGGTAATAGCTTTGGGCCGACAGTTTGGCCTTTGCATCGCGGCAGCATGTTTCGTGGCCGGCCCGGCATTCGCGGGTGAGTCCGACTGCAACGGCAACGGCGTCCCGGACGCGACGGACATCCGTAACGGAACCAGCGTGGACTGCCAGCCCGACGGCGTTCCCGACGAGTGTCAGGTCGCCGAGGCCGTGCTTTACGCGTACGACGCTGGTCCCGATCTCCAGATTGGTGGTGGCGGGACCTCGGCTGTCCTTGGAGAACGATTCTTTCTCGCCGCTTCGTTTCCCTTCATCGGTGGCGTGGAGTACGAGGGGATCGACGTGCCGTCCGGCACGCTGATCGGAGCCGCGGTCTGGTCGGATCCGGATTCCGATGGCGATCCGGCGGACGCCATCCTCCTCGCGACCGCGGAAGCGGAAGCATCGCCGAGTGGTTCCGGGCGGATCGCATTCGAATCCGGGGTCGAAGTCGGTGGCGATGGAACCTCCTTCTTCGTCGGAATCTGGTTCGAAGATGCCCCTGGCTGGCGAGGTGGGTTCGATTCCGGAAGCCTCGCTCGGCAGGGTTTCCTGCTGGCCACCTCGGGGCCGGTCGATCCCAGCGAACTGTCGGGGGCTCAGCCCGCCGGCTCGATCTGTTCCGGCTGCAATGGCGACTGGGCCATCCGGGCGGTGGCCTGCGATCAGCCCTGGTGCGCGACGTCCAACGACGTGGATGGCGACGGCACGCCCGACGACTGCGAAGCGGACTGCAACGGCAACTCGATTCCCGACGACGAGGACATCGCGTCGGGTGGAAGCACCGACTGCGACGGAAACGGCATTCCGGACGATTGCCAGACGCTCGAAGACTGCGACGGAGACGGAATTCTCGACATCTGCGGGTTGCTTCCTGGGACCGGGCTCCTCACCAACTATTGGGACAACGATCGTCGGCTCGGCCCACCATCGCTGATCCGGATCGAGCCCGGAATCGAGTTCGACACCGAGAATGGTCTCCCGGTCCCGGATGGCTACGACGACTACTTCTCGATCGAATGGTCCGGCTCGCTGGTGTCGACGGCGACCGGTTCACATCGCCTTCGCTTCGAAGCCGACGATCGTTTTCGAGCCTGGATCGACGGACGAGTCGTCCTTGGTTTGAATTCCAATCCCGAGGAGCCGGGCACGGGGAGTGGATCCGTCGACATCGATCTCGTCGCGGGTCAGCCGGTGGCGTTTCGGGCGATCTTCACCGAGTACACGGGCAATGCCCGGTGCCGGCTCTGGTGGACCGTTCCGGGGGGGCGTGAAGCCCTCGTTCCCGCCACGGCCTTCACCCCGGTGGTCGACCGTGACGGCGACGGCGTGATCGACCTCTGCGCCTCGACCGATTGCAATGGCAACGGTCTCCCCGACGACTTCGACCTCCTGCGGGGCGGAAGCGACTGCAATGCCGACGGGGTGCTCGACGAGTGCCAGCCCGAACTCGACTGCGATGGCGATCTCATCCCGGACCAGTGCGTGGCGGGTGAGCTGGGCATTCTGGGAGCCTATTTTCGAAGCCAGGGGGACGATCGATTCTCGGAGCTCATCCTGGGCCGACTGGACGAGACCGTCTTCTTCGAGTGGGGAGGCGGCTCGCCGACCGACCTGCTTCCCAATGACTACTTCGCGGTTCGCTGGACCGGCACCTTCGTCGCGGATCAGACCGGCCTGCACCGATTCCGAGCTCAGGCCGACGACGGCCTCCGGATCTGGATCGACGACGTCCTGGTCGTGGACGTGTGGGAAGACGGGGGGGCGGGCCCCAACTTCGACTTCGAGCTGGATCTGGTCGCGGGTGACCGACGGGCGATCCGCGTGGAGTACTACGAGAGCGGCGGCGACGCCACGATCCGACTTCGGCTCCGGACGCCCGCGGACAGCGACTACCTGATGGTGCCGATGGCGAATCTTCGGCCCATCGTCGATCGCGACGGCGACGGGATCGCGGACGCCTGCGCGGCGGATTGCGACGGCGACGGTGTGTCCGATGCGACCGCCATCGCGTCCGGGCTCGCGGAGGATTGCAACGGGAACGGTGTGCCGGATGCGTGCGACATCGGCTTCGAAGGTGACGCCGTGGTGGCGTGGTGGCGCTTCGACGATCCGTCCGACCTCGGACGGGACAGCGGGCCCCTCGGTCTGCACCTCGACGCCTCCGGCGTCGGCGCGACGCCCTCGACGCCCGTAGGTTCGATCCCGAGGACCGGCGACCCGGATCTCGGTTCGGCGACCTTCGACTTCTCCTCTCGACTGACGACGCTCGATCCGAACCGGGATCTGAGCCTGGTCGAACGTCGTTTCACCGCGGAGGCATGGGTACGGATCGACGAACTGGCGAACGACGCTTCGACGCCCGCACAGCGTCAGTGGTTGTTCCAGCGGAAGAACCCCACCTCGGACGGCCGGATCGAGTGGGCGTTTCTCGTTCAGTCGGGCAACATCCACGAGGTCTGTGATCTCGGGGTCTTCGGTGACGGGCCGTTTCCCACCGGAAGACAGCTCGCCATGGTCTTCGGAACCGGAAGCGGAGACGCGGGCGACAAATGGTGCGTGTTGAGCGATCTCCAGATCGAGGACGGCGACTGGCACCACGTTTCGGTCGGCTGGGACCCGGTTCGCGCCGAAGTCCGATTCGAACTGGATGGCGTGGTGGACGTGCAGCGATTCGAGAATCGAGGACTGAACCCCAATGCGCACCGATTCGCGGTGGGCGCCCATGTGAACGAGTCGGGAGGATGGAACCAGGGCGTGCGCGGACTCGTCGACGAGGCGAGGATCCGGCGGGGCCTCACGCCGCTCGAAGAGATGCTCGACCGCCCCTATGACGCGGCCTCCCTCGACGTCGATGGCGACGGGGTGCCCGACGAGTGCGGCGGTCCGCGCTGTCCCGAGGACCTCGATGGTGACGGCAGGGTCAACGGCGCGGATCTCGGCATCCTGTTCACCCAGTGGGGTCATAGCGGGACGGCCGACTTCGATGGTGATGGGATCGTCGGCGGCTCCGATCTCGGCGCGCTCTTCGCGGCCTGGGGAGACTGTCTGTGATGAGCGGGGGCGTCGCCCCGGCTCGACGAGTCTTCTGCTGGATCGGCTCACTCGTCCGAAGGATCGTGGTCGCCAACGCCGCGCCGAGCGTGGCGGCGATGGTGTCGATCCTGCTGTCGGCGACGTCGGTCCGGGCCGAGGAGATCGTGGTTCCGGACGATTATTTCACGGTGGCCGCCGCGGTCGCAGCCGCTCAGGACGGCGATGTCGTCCTGGTTCGGCCCGGGGACTATCTGGGAACCGTCGACTTCGCCGGGAAGGCGATCACCGTTCGCAGCACCGACGGTCCCGAGAAGACGACGCTCGATGCGGCGAACTACGACAACAGCGTGGTGGTCTTC
>NYSY01000093.1 GCA_002683215.1 Planctomycetaceae bacterium | reverse complement strand
TTCTGGTGCGATACACCCTCCGCGAAGGCCGGATCGGCATCGTCCAGTTCCTGCCCGCGTGATGTTCGCGAGGCCGGGATGGCCGGCGTCCTCCAGCCCGGCTTCGAGGTTGGCTTCAGGCCCGATGGGGCCCTCATCGTGTTTCGCCGCGGGTCGGCGGCCTGATCGCGGAGTGGAAAACCCGCCGGAAGCGAAGGCGACGACGCTCGTCGGGTGACAATCACCGCATGCCATTCATTCGAGGAAACGTGACCTACGCCCGGTTCCGAATCGGCGGCGACGCCCCGGCCCGGATCGAACAGTCCCTGCTCGATGCGTTCGCGTCCGGGCGGCTCGTCCCGACGGTCGGCGTCCCCACCGACGTCGAGACCGGCTGGACCGCGGGCGAGCACATCCTCGACCACGACTTCGCCTGGGATCGGTGCGTCTTCGACGGCCGGGTGCACGCCGCCATGCGGATGGATGCGGTCCGGGTACCCGGTGAGATCCGAGCGGCCTACGTCGCACAGGAGCAGACCGCCCTGCGGAAGGCGATGGCCGATCGTGGTGGCGACGCCGCCGGCATGCCGGCGAAGCCGCTCGGTCGCAACGCGAAGCGCGAGGCGAAGGAGGCCGCCGAACGGCGGTGGCTGGAGGAGGTCGCCGACGGCCGGTATCGCTCCAGCAAGCTCGTGCCGATGGTGTGGGATCCCGCGACCGCGACGATCCTCGCCCCGGCCACCAGCGAGAAGGTCTTCGACGCGCTGCGTGACCTCTTTCAGGCGACCTTCGGCGCCCGGCTTCAGGCCCAGTCCGCCGGCGGGCTCGCCCTCGACCTGCTGGTCGCCAAGGGGATCGCGAGCGCCTTCGACGATGCGATGCCTGATGCGTTCACCGCGGCGCCGACACCGCGCAACCTCGAACAGTCCGCGGAGGTCGGCGAGCGGCCCGATGTGCCGTGGGCGATGGCCGGGCCGGAACCGAAGGACTTCCTCGGCAACGTCTTCCTGCTCTGGCTCTGGTGGCACACCGAGGCCAACGAGGGTCTGTTCGATCTCGACGATGGTCGAAGCGTGTCGATGATGGTCGACCGGTCCATCGACATGGAATGCGCCTGGGGCGTGACCGGTCGCCAGTCGCTTCGCGGCGACGGCCCGGGACGAAGCGCGGAGGTGGCGAAGGCGCTCCAACAGGGCAAGTGGCCGCGGAAGATCGGTTTCACGATGGCCGACGGCGAGGCCGAATGGACCTTCGACCTGCAGGGCGATCTCTTCCGGGTCGGTGGTCTCAAGATCCCGCGTCCCGAAGATCGCCCGGGCAGCGAACACGAGGCGATCGCCCAGCGGATCGAATCGACCTTCGACGTCGATGCAATCCTGCTCGAGCTCTACGGCCGGTTCCTCGACGAGCGGTTCAGTGGCACCTGGAACACCCGACGTGGCGAACTGCGGGAGTGGATCGCCAGCAAGAACACCGCCCGCGTCATGGCGGCGGTCTGAGCGACGGGACCTGGGGCCCGCGAGCCGTCGCGGGGGGTCAGTCCACCCGCGCCGCCGCGACGAACGCCCGGATGCGGTCGTGGTCCTTGACACCGCGGGACGATTCCACGCCGCTCGAGACGTCGACGCCGAACGGTTCCAGATTCCGCACCACGTCGCCGACGATCTCGGGGTCGAGGCCGCCCGCGATGATCACCGGCTTTTCGAGCGTCGCGAGCAGGGGGGCGAGGGCCGCGTGGTCGAATCGTTCGCCGCTGCCACCGCGCGGGCCGTCGATCAGCAGGATCTCGACGTCGGGATGTTCGTCCCAGCGTCGGCATTCGTCGGCATCGAACGGAAACGCCTTGATGATCCGGTGTCCGGTCTCCGCGGCGATCGCGGTCACCCGCGCCGCCGACTCGTCGCCGTGCAGCTGGATCCAGGCACCAGGCCAGGCTTCGAGCAGGTCGGTGTCGGGGTCGACGAAGAGGCCGATCGGCTCGAGCGTGTCGGGCATCTCCGCGATCAGGTCGACGAACGCCGTGGGGTCGAGCTCGCGGGGCGACCCGGGGGCGAAGACCAGCCCGACCGCGTCGACGCCGGCCGCAGCGCACGCGTCAAGGTCCGCGGGCGTTCGGACCCCGCAGATCTTCACCATGGGCGATCGAAACGGATCGAGCAGGTCGCGTTCGAGGGACATCAGTTCGTGACCTCGGTCAGCAGCGCGTCACGCAGGTTCGCGGCGTCGGGGGTGAGGGTTCGATCGCGCAGGGCGTCGAGGTAGGGCTTCGCGTCGGCCGGGCGGCCGAGCCGTCGGATCAGCATCGACGACAGCAGCAGGCGGATGTCGTCGCTCGAACCGCCCGCTCCGTTGGTTCGTTCACCGCGTCGTTCGAGCAGATCGGTGTACGCCCGCACCGCCGTCTCCGCGTCGCCCAGGGCCATGGCACGGTTGCCGAGCTCGGCCTGATCACCGTCCGCGAGCCGGAGCTTGCCGGGGGCGTTGCGGTACGCCTCGACCGCGGCGGCCGAATCATCCCGGCGGAGGGCCTCGGTGATGATGCGGCGGTCCTCGGCGTGTTCGTCGGGGGCGACCGGGACGAGTTCCGGAACGCCTTCCGGCAGGCCGGCGGACGGGGCCTTCGTCGCCATTCCCCGCGGCGTCGCGTCGGTGGACCTCACGGAGTCGAACCCGCTTCCGTACTCCTTGGTCGCGGCTCGCATCGCGGCCCGCCGGCGGGACTGCTTGAAGAGGTAGAGGGCGTCGAGGTCGGTTCGCGGCAGGATGCCGACCGCGAGCAGGCCGAGGGCGGTGGAGAAGCCGAAGGCGTATCCGCCGAGGTGTGCCGCGTTGGCGACGTCGTTCGATCGGCCGAGCATGCCCGCGAACTGGCTGAACAGATCGATCACGATGTAGAAGGCGATGAACCAGAGGGCGGGGATGTGGTAGATCCCGATCAGGAAGAAGAACAGCAGGATCCGTACCGTGGCGCGTGGGAACAGGGCGAGAAAGGCACCGCTGACCGCCGCGACCGAGCCGGAGGCCCCGATCGCCGGGGCGGGGGTCGCGACCATGTGAGCAAGCGCCGCCGCGATCCCGCCGAGCAGGTAGAAGGCTGCGAAGCCCCAGTGGCCGAGCCGGGACTCGACCGCCTGGCCGAACACCCAGAGGAAGAGCATGTTGAAACCGAGATGTCCGAGCCCGTTCGGGTCGTGGAGGAACTGATAGGTCAGCAGCGTCCAGGGTTCGAAACCGTTCCGGCCGACGGCCCCGGCGTTCAGGGTGTCCTCGAGCGAGGCGTACCCGGATCGGTTGGCAAGGATCATCCCCACGAACACCAGCAGGTTCAGGACGATCAGAACGCTGGTGGTGATGGCCCGCCGGGGTGGAAGGCGATCGGTGCCGAGGGGGATGAGCATGCAGGGAGTCTACGGCGGAGGCCGAGGGGAACGCCGGATCGGGCATTGAGCGGAGTCGCCGGACCCCCTACACTGGTCGGCCCGGCTCACTTGCGTGGTCGGGGCGGGACCGGTTCCGGCACGTCGCCGATCCGAACCCCCGGGCGGTCCGAGATCCCCAGAGGAAGGGGCATCCAGAACGGGCCGCAGGGCGAAATCATTCGAGTTCGTCCTTTCAGAAAGTCCGGCCGTCGCTCAGACGTCCAATGGAGTCCATGTGCCATGAGCACCGCCACCGAGAAGCAGTTCGACCAGGGTCTCGTCAACACCATCGCGGCCGAGACGCAGATGTCCTTCATCGANGGCGAGAAGGGGATNCTCGANTACGTCGGNATCGACATCGANTCNCTCGCNNGGAACTCGACNTTCGAGGANTCGACCTANCTNCTCTGGAACGGACGNCTNCCGAACCCCNCCGAGCTCGCNGCNTTCGAGCAGNAGCTNCGNGCGGAGTANGANCTNCCCGCNGGCGTNNTCGACATGATCCGGGCGACNCCNGCCGACGCNTCGACNATGCACACNGTGCAGACNCTNGTCTCGAGCCTNTCGCTCTTCGACGCCGAGGCGGANGACGACTCGCCNGANGCNAACATCCGCAAGGCGATCCGACTCGTNGCGAAGACCCCGACCCTGATCGCNGCNTTCGACCGNCANCGCAAGGGCAAGGAGATCATCGCCCCNGACGCNNACCGNTCNATCGCCNGCAACTTCCTCTGGATGCTCCGCGNNGAAGAGCCCACCGAGACGATGGTCCGGGCNCTCGACGTCTGCCTCGTNCTGCACGCCGACCACGGCTTCAACGCNTCGACCTTCACCTCGCTGGTCGTGATCTCGACNCTNAGCGANCTCTACTCCGCNTGCTCCGCGGCGGTCGGNGCCCTTCGCGGNCCGCTNCACGGNGGCGCGAACGAAGGCGTGATGGTGATGCTCAACGAGATCGGCGACATGTCGAANGTCGACGGCTTCATGAAGGGCAAGNTNGAGCGCAAGGAGAAGATCATGGGCTTCGGGCACCGCGTCTACAAGGCGTACGACCCGCGAGCGACCTATCTCAAGACCTTCGCCGAGGGGCTCGCCCGCGACACCGGCAACATGCCGCTCTATGAGATGAGCACCCGCATCGAGTCCATCATGCATGAGGCGGTCGCCGACAAGGGGATCTTCCCGAACGTCGACTTCTACTCCGCGACGACCTACTGGTCCCTCGGCCTCGACCTCGACCTCTTCACGCCGATGTTCGCCCTCAGCCGCATGAGCGGCTGGACCGGTCACTGCATCGAGTACCTGAAGAACAACAAGCTGATCCGTCCCGGCGCCGCCTACGTGGGGCCGCACGAGGTTCCGTACGTCGCACTCGGCGACCGCTGACCTTTCGGGTCCAGTTCAGGTCCGGACAACTTCCATGAAGGACATCAAGCGGTTCCTGATCGCTTTCCTCACCGTGCTGGCGCTGTTCGGCGCAGGCGTGGGACTGGTCGCCCTCGGCAACACCAGCGGATCGCTGTTCCTGCTGCTCCTCGGCCTGCTGCTCCTCCTCCTCGCCCTTGGTCTCGCCATCGTCCTCTACTTCTTTGTGGACGCGAGCTCGCTGTTCTGAGGATTCCAGGGACGGACGATGGACGCGGTTCAGGCCGGCGACTTCCAGGGACCGTCGATCGCGACCGTGATCCCCTGGTGCTGGATGTTCACGAAGAGCGTGTTTCCGTCGGGGCTGAAGCAGGCGCCGGCCAGTTCGCTTCCGCTGATCCGGTTGAGGGCGAATCGGTCGACCTCGCCCTTCGGCGTCACCCGCACCAGTCCGTTTCCGGGTGGTCCGTCCTCGCAGACGANGACGTCGCCCCAGGGNGCGATGGTGAGATTGTCCGCATTCTCGATCACGCCGCCTTCGGTCGCCTCGATCGACAGTTCGATCGTTCCCGGGGCATCTCGTTCGCCTTCGAGGCCTTCTACGGGCGAAGGTCGGTACTTCCAGATCTGCCCGATTCGGGCGACGCCTCCCGTGGTGCAGGCGAAGAGGACCTCCTGATCTCCGGTCCACATCCCTTCACCGCGGGCGAAACGAGCCGCGCCGGCGTCGAAGCCCCGGAACCGAAGGTCGTCGTCGGGGCTCTCGGGCCGGTCGAGATCGATCCACTCGACAGGAAGTCGTCGGCCCGCGACGGCGGCCGGGACCTCGGTCGCGGGGTCGATCCAGTTTCGAAGATCGGCCGAGGGCCTTCCCCGAACCACGAGGGCCTGCAGTCGTCCGCGCTCGGCGAGTCGGCCTGGATGATCAGGGACGAATCGATAGAGAAGGCCGTCATTCCGATCCTCGGTGAGATAGACGCATCGGCCGTCCGGCGCGACCGCGATCGCTTCGTGGTTGAAGCGACCCAACCCGCGGAGTGGTCGTGGCTCCGCGAGTCCGACCTGATCGGTGGCAGGGACCTCGAAGCACCAGCCGTGGTCCTTCGCGCAGGCCACGTCCGCCTTCTGCGTCCACTCCTCGCAGGTGATCCAGCTCTTCCAGGGGGTCGGTCCGCCCGCGCAATTGCGTCCGGTCCCGGCCAGGCTCAGGAAGTGCTTCTCGACGGTGCCGGACTTCTGGTCGTAGACGATCGTGGTGGTGCCGCCGAGGACGGGACGATCGCCACTGCCGGGGTCGAAGAACTTGGCTCGATCGACGAGGCCGAGGCGTTCGAGATTCGGGCCGAACGCGCCCCATCCAAGATCGGCGTCGACGCCGATCTCGTGATTGCGGACGAGGATCGTCCGGCCCGGACCGCCGTCGAAGGCCGCCATGCCGTCGTGTTCGTGGGGGACCAGCAGGCCGTCGTCCATCTCCTCGCCCCAT
>NYSY01000092.1 GCA_002683215.1 Planctomycetaceae bacterium | reverse complement strand
GGCGGCCACGCCCAGAACGTAGGGCTTGTCCGGCGGATGGATCGAGGAATATAGCACAAAGGCCACGCCCGGAATCGCAAGAATGCGCGCCGTGGTGGCCGCGAGCCAGAGCGTCGGGAGATCACCCGAGCGACGCGGTTTCCAAGGCCCGATGGCGAGCAGGCCGAGCCCGCCGATGCCGCCACCAATCGCCGCTCCAAGCATCGCCCAGCGGATCCCTTCTTCATCGAGCCAGCCGACGGGGCCGATCAACGGCCAGAGGCCGACCGAAACGGCGATTGAAACCGCCCAGCCAAGCGCAAGTGCCTTGCAGGGAAGGGAATAGACGGGCTCGCCGTCTCGATTACCGGACGTCGCAAGCTGCTCCGAGTCGACTTTCATGCCTTGTCCGGTCCGGATCCGGGCCCCGTGTTACGCCGCTCGGCGGCGCGATCGAGCTGCCGGTTGAGCTTGAGGCCCCCGCGGATCAACTGCGAGATCCCACTGGCGATTCCCGCCACGGCCCCGACGATGATCCAGACATCGCCGCCACCGAAGACCTCGCGGATGATCCAGCCGAGCACCACGCCCCCAAGCACGAACGAGGCGGTTTCCATTCCCAGCCCGGCCATTCGCCAGCCGATCCGCGTCTCGACGTCGTCGCCACCGCGATTTTTTGAGGTTCCTGTCATCAGACCCGGAGCCTATCAGCCCACGGCCCGAACCATGCGGAATCCCGGCTTCCGCTCGCCCTGCGTCGGGCGGCTTCGTACACTCCTCTTCCGATGACCTCAGAAGACCACATCGTCGACGTCACCCCGAAGAAGCTCTCGACCGCGGAACGGCTGTTCCTGCCGGAGATCTTCCGTGGGCTCGGCACCACGCTTCGCCACGCCTTCAAGAACGTCGGTCGCGACGGGAAGAACAAGGACACCATCTGGGTCGTCCAGTACCCCGAAGAGAAGCGTGACCAGCGGCCGGTCGAGGAGGGCGGCCAGTTCCGCGACTACTTCCGAGGCGTCCACCGCCTGAACAAGGACGACGACGACCGGGTCCGGTGCGTGGCCTGCTTCATGTGCGCCACCGCCTGCCCCGCCAACTGCATCCACATCGTCGCCGAGGAAAGCCCCTGGGACGATCGCGAGAAGTACCCCAAGCAGTTCGACATCGACGAACTTCGATGCATCTACTGCGGCATGTGCGAAGAGGCCTGTCCGGTCGATGCGATCGAGCTGACCCCGAGGTACGAGATCACCGGGCTCACCCGCCAGGAGATGATCTTCGACAAGACCAAGCTGCTCGAGGTCTACGACCAGACCATCGAAGACAAGCCGATGTGATCCGCCATGGTGAATGGATCCGGGTCGGGCGATGCCGCCCCGCCGCCGTTCAGCCCCGGTTCCAGAATCGCCGGGTGAACAGCGCGATCACCACGAACAGTTCCAGCCTGCCCAGCAGCATGAGCGCGATGAGCACCGACTTGCTCTCGGGGGTGAGCCACGAGTAGTGGTCGTCCGAGCCGACCCTGCCGAACGCGGGCCCGACGTTCGCGAGGCAGCTCGCGGCGGCGCTCGAGGCGGTGGTGAGATCGATGCCGTCCGCGCCTTCGAAGATCTTCAGGAGCCCGGTCCCCGCCGCGGCGAGCATCAGGGTGAACAGGACCAGCACGATCGCGGAGACGCGGACGTCCGGCGAGATGATGCTCCGTCCGACCTTGAGCGGGCGGACGACGTCGGGGCGGAACTCCCGCTCGACCTCGCGAAACATCAGCTTTCCGGCGATCCAGACCCGGATCAGCTTGATCCCGCCCGAGGTCGACCCCGCCATGGCGCCGACGAGGAAGATGGACAGGAGGCAGACGATCGCGACCGCCGGCCAGTCCTCGTAGACGGATGTGGCGAATCCCGAGGTCGTCAGGATGCTCACCACCGTGAACACCCCGTAGCGAAGCGAATTGAGGATGGTCGGCTCCACCATCCCGCCGCCGACGACCGCGATCCGGTAGTTCGGATCCTGCCACCCGTGCGTCCAGAGCGCCAGGCTGCACGCGATCGAGATGATCACGAGCAGGCCGAGGAACAGGCGAAGCTCGGAACTGCGCCGAATCAGTTCGAAGCGCCCACGGAACGCGAGGAAGTAGAGCGAGAAGCTGATTCCGCTCAGGGTCATGAAGGTCATCATCACCAACTCCACCGCGACGGAATCGAAGGCGGCCACGCTGGCGTTCCGGGTGGAGAAGCCACCCGTGGCCACCGAGGTGAAGGTGTGGCAGATCGCATCGAAGGCCGACATCCCGCAGAGCAGCAGGATCGGGAACTCGAGGAACGTGAATCCGAGGTAGACCAGCAGGATGATGCGGGCCGTCTCGCGTGCGTGCGGGCGGAGACCTTCCGGCGTCGGCCCGGTCGACTCGGTGAGGTACATCTTCTTCCCGCCCGTCCCCAGAGACGGAAGGATCGCGACGAAGATCACGATCACGCCGAGTCCGCCGATCCACTGGATCGCCGAACGCCAGAGCAGGATGCTCCGCGGAAGCGCCTCGATGTCGGTGAGGATCGTCGCCCCGCACGTGGTGAGCCCGCTCATCGCCTCGAAGAACGGGTCGACCACGCCGTCGAGCATCGCGGCCTGCGGCAACGAGCAGTAGAGCGACCACCCCGCGAACGGGATCGCGGCGACCACCGCGCCGATCACCCAGGAGGTGACCACGAGCAGGCACGCCTCCCGGCGGCCGATCTCCCGAACCGCGCCACGGAAGGCGTACATCGAACCGAATCCGAACATCGCGGCGATCCCGGCGGCGGTCAGGAACGCCCCCACCGCGGCTTCCTCGGCCTCGTCGCCGTTCGCCAGGTAGATGGCCGCCACGCCCGCGTGGACGAGGAGCAGCCCCGCCAGCATGAGCAGGAGCAGACCGAGCTGTCGAAAGACCATCGGGAAGTTCATCCCGATCCGGCTCCGGGGCCGGGGATCGTCTCAACGTGCATCGAAGATCTCCTGAAGCCGATCGGCGTGCTTCGTCCGGCCGAGGACGAGGACCTCGTCTCCCGGCATCACCTCGTCGTCCGCATGCGGAACGCGGGTCGTCTCCCCCCGCTGCACCGCGATGATCGACCAGTCCGGGGTGAGCTTGATGGTCCGGAGCCGCTGGCCGGCGATCTCGCAGTTGGGGCCGACCCGGACCCGGAAGACCGAGACGCTTCCGTCCGCGAGCTTCGAGATGGTTCGGACCGGACGATCGTCCAGGGCCTCCTCGATCTGCTTCGCCGCGACGGTGCGCGGACTGTACGCGCGGTCGAGACCGATCGCGTAGACCGAATCGAGATACGTCGATCGTTGAACGATCACGGTCACCGAATCGACGCCGCGAAGCTTCGCGAGGACGCCCGCGATGATGTTGTCCTCGTCGTCGTCGCGCAGCGCGACGAAGTGGTCGGCGTCCTGGATCCGCTCCTCCGAGAAGACGCTGGCGTCGTTCACGTCGCTCGCGATCACCGTGACCCACTCCAGATCGACCGCGAGTTGCTCCGCACGCTCCCGGTCCTGCTCGAAGACCCGGATCGAGAAGGCCCTTCCACGCAGGGCCCGGCAGACCCACTTCGCCATCGGGGTCGCGCCCTGCAGCACGATCGACCGGCGGGACTTCGGGTTCTCACGAAACATCTTGCGGGCCGCATCGTAGATCGGGGCATCGGCGACGAGGACCACCAGATCCCCCGCCGCGACCGTGGACGAGGAATCGGGCACGTCGACCACGCCGTCGCGGATGATCGCGGCGACCCGCGCGCCGGTCGGCAGGCCGAGGCCGGACATCGGACGGCCGGCGACGGAGCACCCTTCGGCGACCTCGAACTGCTGCATCTCCACCTGGCCCCGCGCGAACGCCTCGACCGCGAGGGCCGCCGGATTTCGAAGGTTCTGGGCGATCGCGAGGGCGGTGCTGTACTCGGGGCAGATCAGGTGGTCGATCCCGAGCATCTCGCCGTAGTCGTGACCACGCCGGTCCGCGAAGTTGAAGTCGTGGACCCGCGCGACGACCTTCCGGGCCCCGCATCGCTTGGCGACCGAGGCGGTGAGCAGGTTGACCTCGTCGAAGTTCGTCGCCGCGACCACCATGTCGGCGTCCGACGCCCCCGCGTCGGCAAGCACGTCGGCGCGGGCGCAGTTGCCGGTCACGGTCCGGGCGTCGACGGTGTCACCGATGCGGCGGAGCAGGTCGGGATCCCGGTCGATGACCGTGACGGCGTGATTCGCCCGGACGAGCACCTCCGCCGCATGGCTTCCCACCTCTCCCGCTCCGCAGATGACGATCCGCATGACGTCGCTCCGACGTGGTCCGGGCCGGAACGATCCGGCCGCTTGCGGCGCGAGTGTACCCCTCCGGCGGTCCTCCGGGGCGATGAACCGGCCGGGATCAGCCCTTGACGGGCACGGGAGCGGCGGGCACGTTGGCGAGCATCCGTTCCAGCGCGACCCGCGCGTGGACCGCGGCTTCCTCGTGAACTTCGATCCGATTGATGACCCGGCCCTCGGCGAGGTTGTCGAGGATCCAGAGCAGATGCGGGGGATCGATCCGGTACATCGTGGTGCAGAGACACTGGCAGTCACTGAGCATCCGCACCTCGACACCGCGAGCCTCCATCGACTTCGCCACCCGGTGCACGAGATGCACCTCGGTTCCGACGAACCACCGCGAGCCGGGCTTCGCGGACTCGAGCTTCTCGATGATGTACTCGGTGCTTCCCGCGACGTCCGAGCGATCCACGACCTCCTGGCAGCACTCCGGGTGGACGAGGACCGTGCAGTCGGGGTGCTCCGCCCGGGCGGCAGCGACGTGTTCGGGCCGGAACAGACGATGCACGCTGCAGTGCCCCGCCCAGAGAATCACTTCGGCTTCGCGGATGCGTTCCTCGTCGACCGGATCGTCCGAACGTGGATCCCAGAGCGTCGTCTCGGGGAGTCGCGGATCTCCGTCGACCGTCGCGTCGACCTCGGTTCGCAGGCCGCTCGCGTGCGCCGTGTTGCGACCGAGGTGCTGGTCCGGAAGGAAGAGGACCCGGGCCGGCCCGTCCTCCGGCGTGTCGCCGCCCGCTCGGGCCCAGTCGAAGACGGCCCCTGCATTCGAGCTGGTGCAGCACGCACCGCCGTGCATGCCGACGAAGGCCTTCACCGCGGCCGAACTGTTCACGTAGGTCACGGGGATCACCCGCCCGCCGTCGAGGATGCGTTCGAGTTCGGACCAGCACTCGTAGACGTCGTCCCATTCCGCCATGTCGGCCATCGAGCAGCCGGCGGACAGATCCGGAAGGATCACGGAGACCGACGGCGGCGTGAGAATGTCCGCGGTCTCCGCCATGAAGTGAACGCCGCAGAACACGATGAATTCGGTCCCCCGCCGAGCCGCTTCCTCCGCCGCCATGCGGCTCAACTTGAGGCTGTCGCCGATGAGGTCCGAATGCCGGATCACGTCGTCCTGCTGGTAGTGGTGCCCGAGGATGAGCACCCGGTCCCCGAGTTCGGCTCGACGCGATTCGATCCGCGCGACCACGTCGGCGGGATCCGCCGCGTGATAATCATCGGGAATTCGGGGTTGCCAGAGCATGGGACCCACATGGTACGCCGTGGAAATCGCGAAATCCCCTTCTCCACTTCCAATCGGAATTCAAAACTCGGAGACTGAAGCCGATGACTGATTTCGTTCATGCCGAGCGAACGAGGGTCTCCACGGTCGGCCGCCGCCGCGTCAGCGTCCTGATGCCGACGTACAACCACGAACGCTGGATCGGTGCGGCGATCGAATCGATCCTCGACCAGGTCGGCGTCGAGATCGAGCTCGTGATCGTCGACGACGGCTCGACCGACGACACCTCGAAGGTGATCGACCGTTTCGACGATCCGAGAATCACTCGTGATCGATTCCCCGTCAATCGCGGCAAGATCGCCGCCTTCAATCGCTGCTTCGAGCTGGCGACCGGCGACTTCATCGCGTGTTGCGCCTCCGACGACGTGCTCGGCCCCGGGTCCCTCGCCGCACGATCCGATGCGATCACCGCCGGCGCGGGCGGCGCCTGGCACCGGATCCAGCCGTGCGATCGAGATCTTCGACCCTTGTCGGGAAGCTGGACCGGTCGGGACTGGACGCCCGCGGACCTCGAGCTCGTGCTGCGGTACCCGCCGATCTCCGGTGGCGTGCTGATGCCGGCGCGTCGATTCGCGGAGCCGGCCTTTCCGCTTCCTTCGTCCCTCGCCGCCGAGGACTGGTGGATCACCATCCAGGCACTGGCCCACGGCGCGATGATCGAATGGGTCGACGGCCCGATGCTGATCTACCGCCTGCACGGCGGCAACGCCTCCGGAACCACGACCACCATCGACCCCCCGTCCGATCCCGACCTCTTCGTCTGGAACGAGGATCGATCCCTCGGTTGCTACGACGCGATCATCTCCTCGATCCCCGCCTGGCCCGTGGATCGAACACGCGAACTCGAGCGGATCGCCCGGGACAACCGCGACGCCGGACGGAGGATGGTCGCCGGACGGCGGACGTTTCCCTCCCCGCGTCGACTCCGATCGCTCGGCCCGACCAGATGGCTTCTGCTCAACCTCGTCACGATTCGGCTCGCGCGACGACACTGGAGCCGGCTGTACCGGTCGATCGAATCGATTCGATCGTCGAAGAATCGACTGGCTCGGATCCACCGGACCGGCGACGCTTGACCAGCGGGATGCGCCGACGCATCGTCCGCCGATGGGACATCCCGACCGCNGGCTGGTAGGCTCGACCGTTCCAGGAAACCCACGACATGCGTGAACGACTGCGGGCCCGCGGGGCCGCCAAATTGAATCTCGCCCTTTCGGTGGGCGGTCCNANCNCGGACGGCATGCATCCGATCGCGAGCTGGATGGTCTCCGTCGACCTGTTCGACGAGCTCGAACTGGTGCGGCTGCCGGTCGGCTATCCCAGCCGATACGCGATCAACTGGCACGAAGACGCCCNNCGACGGTCCGACATCGACTGGTCGGTCTCGAAGGATCTCGCGGTGCTGGCCCACGACGCGCTGGAGCGACGGGTGGGCCGCGCCCTCGCGGTCCAGGCCCGGATCGAGAAGCGGATTCCGGTCGGCGGCGGTCTCGGTGGCGGCTCGGCGGATGCCGCCATGATGCTTCACGCCCTCAACCACCTCTTCGAACTCGANCTGAGCACCGAGACGCTCGCGGAGGTCGGNGCCCCGCTCGGTTCCGACGTCGCGTTCCAGGTCCACGGCGGCGCCGCGATCGTCGCGGGNCTNGGNGANCNGGTCGAACTCCGTGAACCACCGACCGATCTTCACGCGGTGCTGATTCTGCCCGAGACCACCTGCCCGACCGGGCCGGTGTACCGGCGGTTCGATGAACTCCGGTCGGAGGCCCGGGTCGACGAACCGCGGGTCCGGAACCTCGTCGAATCCATGCTGACCGTGGATTCCCCGTTCAACGACCTCGCGGACGCCGCCTTCGATCTCCATCCGGCCCTCCTCGAGGACGTCGAGCGGGTCCGGGCGATCGTCGAGGGCCCCGTCCACCTCTCCGGAAGCGGCTCGACCCTCTTCGNGATCTGCGATGCATCGCTGCACGCCGACCTGCTCGCCGCCGCGATCACGGAACAGACGGGCATTCCCGCGATTCCGGTGCGAAATTCCCCGGGGATCGTGCTCGACGAAGTCGAACGCTGATTCCGGCCTCTACAATCCCCGTTCCCCCGCTCCGGAAGTTCCGGCGCGGCGTGACCGACCCGCAGCCCGTTCGGCGACGTTCGAACGCGGCTCGCCAACCACGCATGAGGCCCCCGCCATGTCCTGCTCCACCGAATCCGACTTCGTTCCCGCCGACCTCGACGCCCACGAGTGGAGCAATCTCGAACCGCTGTACCGNAGCCTCGTGGATCGNAAGCTCAACTGCGCGAACTGCCTCAAGGGGCTCATCCTCGATCGAAGCGANCTNGANGCNGCCGCCAGCGAGGCGATGGCGAACCTCTACATCGAGACCACCCGNCACGCNGACGACGANGTCGTGCAGAAGGCCTTCGAGAAGTTCGTGCAGGAGGTCGANCCCCACNTGAAGAAGGTCGGCTTCGAACTCGATCGCAAGATCGTGGANTCCCCCCACGTCGNNGGACTCGANCCNGANCGNTACGNCGTCCTGCTGCGATCGCTNCGCACCGACGTCGAGATCTTCCGCGAGGAGAACGTCCCGATCGAGACGGAANTNAGCCTGCTCGACCAGAAGTACTCCAAGCTCTGCGCCGTGATGACCGTCGAATTCGACGGCGAGGAGCGCACCATGCCCGAGATGGCCCGCTACCTCGAAGTCACCGACCGGGAGGTCCGGGAGGGTGCCTGGAAGGGCATCGCCGAACGTCGACTCGCGAACCGGGACGAGATCGACGACATCTACGACGAGATGATCGAGAAGCGGAACCAGCTCGCCGCGAACGCCGGCTTCGACAACTTCCGCGACTTC
>NYSY01000091.1 GCA_002683215.1 Planctomycetaceae bacterium | reverse complement strand
CGCGAGGATCGCGGCGACGGTGTCGGCGGCGGCGACGTTGCGGATCGCGTCGAGCCATGCGTCCTCGCCGATCACCACGTCGTCGACGGTCGGACGGACCGTCGACATGGTCACCGCGACGATCGCGATGTCGGCGGCCACGATGAGGGCGGCGGCGATGCCGGCGGCGATTCGGGCGGCGGCGGCCGGGGCGGCGAGTCCCGGTCGAAGCGGGCGGGCCGCGACGATGCCGGCGATGGGCGGAATGAGCAGGGCCATCGCTGCGGCGAAGAAGAGCGGCTCGACGACGCCGGCCTCGTACAGCGCCTGGATCATCGTTCCCGGCATGCGGGCGCCGGTCACCACCGTCCCGCCGATCGGTCGCGCGAATTCACCCATGCCCAGCCAGGCCTCGATGCCGGCGCGTTCGGCCATCCAGCCGAGCACCAGCATGCCGAGCCCGGCGGCGAGGGTCGTGAACGCGATGACCGCGATCCGAACCCCATCCCGGGCCGGATCGTCGGCGCGGGTGGAGCCTCGATCGACCAGTGTGCCACTGAGGTCGTTGACGTCGCGGCGGCCGGTGTTCGTCGCGCTGCGGCGGCGGGCGCCCGGGCCGGGATCAGGAATGATGTCGGGCATCGGTCGATTCCTTGCGAGCGGGTGCGCGGACTCGGTGGCTCAGTCGTTCGAGATCTCGCCGGCCCAGGCGACGAGGGATCGTGGATTCGGAAGTCGTTCGCCGAGCGAAGTCAGCGTCTCGCGGTCCTCTTCGGCGAGGTCGTCGGCCTTCGGGGCGACGATCTCCAGCACCGCATAGAGATCGCCGGCCTTCTCCTTCGCGTCGACGATGCCCTTGCCCTTGAGGCGGAGCTTCGCACCGCTCCGCACCCCGGGTGGGATCCGCAGCGTCGCGGTTCCCTTCATCAGGGGCACCGTGACCTCTCCACCGAGGGAGGCTTCCACGATGGTGATCGGCACCACGATGCTGAGGTCGAGTCCATCCCGGGTGAACCAAGGGTGCTTGCCGACCTTGATCTGCAGGAGCAGGTCCCCCGGCGGACCGCCACGGGATCCCGCGAGGCCCTTTCCGCGAACCCGCAGCGTGCTTCCGGCCGGGACGCCGGCCGGGATGCGGACATCGATGGAGACCGGTTCGCCCTCGGGGCTCCCCATTCGAATCGTCTCCATGCCACCGAACACGGACGCGGCGAAGCCGACTTCGAGTTCGTGTTCGATGTCGCGGCCTTTGGTCGGGCCTCCATGGGGTTCGCCACCCCCGAAGCCGCCGAAGCCCCCGAAGCCGCCGAATCCAGCACCACGCGGGCCGGCCGACTGGCCGCGTCGGCCGAACGACTCACCGAAGATCGACTCGAAGTCGTCGGGGGAGAGATCCTGCCAGTTGCCGGCGCCACCCGCCCCGGGCGGGGAGGTGTTCGCGCCGGCATGGCCGAATCGGTCGTACTGGGATCGTTTCTCGGGATCGGACAGGACGTCGTAGGCGAGCTGGACCTCGTTGAAACGTTCCGCGGCACCGTCGGACTTGTTGAGGTCGGGGTGGTGCTCCCTCGCCAGTCGACGGTGGGCGGATTTGATTTGGTCCTCCGAGGCGCCGCGGGGGACACCAAGGACCTCATAATGATCTCGGGGATCGGCCATGAGACGAGTATACGGTTCCAACGTCCCAGTACAGTTCGCACCCGCGATGCACCGACATAGCATGAAGCCATGAAGACGTCACCAGCGGTATCCCTCCCAGTGATTCCCGAGCCCCGCCGGGAACGAGCCCGGCCCCGTCGCCGGGCGGGTGGAAGCCGCATGGAGCGGTGGCGTTTCGCCGTGCTCATCTTCTTCCAGCTCCTGATCATCGCCCATGTGGTCCAGTGGCTGATCATGGGTACCACGGTCGCGCCCATCGAGCCGAGCGAGTCGATCAAGACCGTCCAGAGCGGGGTGATCACGGTCGGGTTCATCTTCTTCGTGGTGGCGATCGGTTCGACCATGATCCTCGGCCGGTTCTTCTGCGGCTGGGGCTGTCACATCATGCTTCTGCAGGACTGGTGCGGCCGCCTCCTGGACAAGGTCAACATCCGGCCACGTCCGTTCCGGTCCCGGCTCCTGAGGCTGATGCCGCTCGCCCTGGCCCTCTACATGTTCGTCTGGCCGGTCGCCCACCGATTCATCGTCGCGCCGTGGCTCGACGGCGCGCCCCAGTGGCCGGGATGGTCGTTCGAGGCGACCACCACCAACTTCTGGGCCACCTTCCCGGGCCTGATGATGGCGATTCCCTTCCTCCTGGTCTGCGGTTTCCTGACCATCTACCTCCTCGGGATGAAGGGCTACTGCACCTACGCCTGTCCCTACGGTGGCTTCTTCGCGCCCGCCGACCAGGTGGCCCCGATCCGGATTCGGGTGCGGGAGGACTCCTGCCAGCATTGCGGGGTGTGCACCGCGGCATGCACGAGCAACGTTCAGGTCCATCAGGAGATCGAGTCCTTCGGCACGGTGGTCGACCCCGGATGCATGAAGTGTCTCGACTGTGTGACGGTCTGCCCCGAGGACGCCCTGTACCTGGGGCTGGGAAAACCGGCGGTCATGATCGGTTCGGATCAGCGGGAAGCGGCGGTCGCCTCCGGAAAGCTCAAGCCGAAGTTCGACCTGTCCTGGCCCGAGGAGATCGTGTTCGCCGTCATCGCGGTCGGACTTCTTCTTTCGATCCGCGGTGCGTATTCGCTGCCGCTGCTCTTCGCGAGCGGCACCGCCGCGTGCGGGACCTGGATCGTGTGGAAGGCCTGGCGGGTGGTTCGCGATCGGAACGCCTCGCTGCACCGGACGGCGCTCAAGCGGAACGGACGATTGCGGCCGGCGGGCGGCGGACTCCTGGTTTTCGCGGTGCTGCTGATGGGATTCTCCGGCTGGCTGGGCACCGCCAACATCGCCGCCGCGGTGGCGTTTCGCTACGACGACCGTGTCCTGATCCCGCCTTCGATCGTCTTCTCCGAGGGCTACGTGGTACCTGAAGCGACCATGATGAGCGATGCGGAGACGAGCCTCGCCTGGTACGACCGTGCCACCTTCATCGGCGACGGCGGGGGGTCGCCGATCCCGGCCTATCGCGAGATGTTCTCGGTCCGCAAGGCATGGTTGCTCTCGGCGATGGGGCGGTTCGAAGAAGCGGCGGCGGAGCTCGACGACACCGTCGACCGGCTCGGCATGACCGAGGATCTCGCCATGGGTCGGAGCCGATTGCTGCGGGTGCAGGACCCGCGGGTCGTCGACGCCTGGTACGGCGACGTGCTCGACCGGCATCCGAGCTGGATGCGGCTGCGTGATGAACGGGTGATGTGGCGGTTCGAGCAGCTTTCGACGGAAGCCGCGATCGAAGAAGCACGGGCCGCGGTCGAGGCGATGCCGGATGCGCTGCTACCGCTCCGTCGGCTCGCGGTGCTGCTGGTGGACCACGGCGGCCCCGAAGGGTGGCGGGAGAGCGCCGAGATCACCGAACGCACGCTGTTGATCGAGCCGGAGAACCCCAACGCCCTTCGAGCCCTCGCGCTGGCGCGGGCCAAGTCGGGTGACCTCGAACGCGCGGAGGTCGCGATGCGGGCGGCCCTCGAGCTGGCCCCGACCGATTGGCAGCTTCGCCACCAGTTCGCCCTGCTGCTCTACGAGCGAGGATCGATCGTGGCCGCCGAGGCGTCGCTGAACGAGGCGCTTCGTCTCTGGGAGGCGGCAGGCGGCGAGGAGGCGGGGCCGCGGCCGGCGCTTCCGACGCAGATCGAGGGACCGATGCGGCCGAGCGGATCCTGAGGGTTCGGGTTCACGATCCGCGTGCGGTTCGTGGTTTCGGAACACCCGGGGTTCCGACTCGTTTCAGGCCCGCGCGGCGGCGTCGAGGCCGGCGAGGAGCTGGTAGAGGTCCTCGCTGGAGTCGGCGGCATACGCCCGACTTCGCACGGTCGGGTCCGACATGAACTTGCTGATGCGGCCGAGCGCCTGGATGTGGTCGGCGATGCGGTCGGCGGGGCTTGCCAGAAGCACGAGCATCCGGACCGGTTCGCCGTCGATCGCCTCGAATTCGAGCGGGGTCTCGGGGATGCCGATGCTCATCGTGATCTCACGAACGCCGGGGCACTTTCCGTGCGGAATGGCGAGGCCTTCGCCGATGCCCGTCGATCGCTGGCCTTCGCGTTCCCAGACCGCCTTGCGGAAGTTGTCGGGATCGGTCACCGACGGCGAGGTGCAGACGAGGTCGCACAGCTCGTCGATCGCGGAGCGCTTCGATTCGCCCTCGAGCGGAACCTTGATGAGTTCGGGCTTCAGAATGGAGGAGAGTTCGAAGGCCACGTTGGGGGCTCCACCGGGTCGGTGCTCGCGCGGCGCATGCCACGCGGGGGAATTCGACGATCGTACCATCCTCCCGTCCGAATTTCGCGTTTCGTTTCGAAAACGGCGGACCGATTCGGAATCAGGTCGCGTCGGGCATCAGCTCGGCGTCGGTCATGTCGTCCGCATCCTCGCTTCCCGGGCGTTCGGTGTCGACGAGGACCGCGTGGAAACTGCCATCGTGGATCGAGGTGAGGGGGTCACCGGGCTGCCCGGCGGGGAACCGCTGGGCGGCATGCCGCGACGCGAGGCCGAATCGTCGTTCCATCCACGCGACCATCCGCCGGTTCTCGGTCGGTTCGAGGCTGCAGGTCGAGAAGAGAATCGCACCACCGGGGGCGAGAAACGGCTTGGTCTCCCGCACGATCTTCCGCTGCAGGGTCGCGATCGAAGCGAGGGAGTCCCGGCTGAAGCGATATTTCGCTTCGGGGCGTCGGGGAAGAACGCCGGTGTTGGTGCAGGGGACGTCGAGGGCGAGCAGATCCACGCGGCCGATCACCTCCTCGAGCGCCTCGGGGCGGACCACCTCCACGGTCGGATGGCCTTCGAACGCTCGTTCGAGATCGGTGAAACGCAGCGGATCGACTTCGGTGGCCAGGATCCTGGCCTCGGGGAAGGCGTCGGCGAGTTGCCTGGTCTTGGTGCCCCGTCCCGCGCAGTAGTCGAGCACCACGGTCGGTTCGAGTCCGCGGGCGCCGGCGACCGGTTCGGCGCTCGCCGGGTCCTGGATACGGCTTCCGGGATGTTCGGCGAGGAAGGACCGGACGTTCGCCTTGCCGGGATCGAGCACGAAGAAGCCGGGTCGGTCGTGGGCGACGAGGGGACCATCCGCGCCGGCATCGGGGCGCAGGGTCTCGGGGTCGGTCGCGGTCACGCAGATCGGCGGGCGGACCAGATCGTGGAGGCAGAGTTCGTATGTCTTCGCAAAACCGTGGGCCGCGATCCAGTGGATCACCAGATCGTCGCCGTGGCTGGTCTGTTCACCGAGTCGACTGACCTCTTCCTCGGCGAACACGGGTTCCGAAAGTCGGATCACCCGCCCGTCGGCGAGGGGCAGTCCGTTTCTCGCAGTCCGAAGTTCATCGGCATCGGGGTGATCCGCGTCGAGGGTCTCGAGGCGAAGCGCCGCGACCTTCCGAAGCACCGCGTTCACCAATCCCGCCACCGCCTGGTGGAGGTTGCGGCGGACCCGCTCGACCGTCTCGTTGATGGCGGCGTGATCCGGCACGCTGTCGAGGAGGAGGATCTCGGCGGTGCCGGTCAGCAAGGCCGCGCGGACCGCGGGTTGCAGCGTCGACCACCCTCGGTCGAGTTGCGAGCAGATGATCGCTTCGAGCGTGATCCAGCGTTCGAGTACCGCGGATTCCAGAGCCCGGGCGAACGCCGCGTCGCGCGGCTCGAGCCCGCGGGTGTCCACGCTGCCGAGGGGCAGTTCGGGAAACCGCTGGACGAGCTTGACGAGCCGCTCGTGGACGCGGTCCCGAGGGCCATCGACCCGTGCGGGAGGCGTCGCGTGCCGGTCGTTTCGAGGATTGTCCCGGTGGCGTCCTCGTCCACCGTTCGGACCGGAGGGGCGGCTTCCGTGAGGGCGTCGGTGATTCATGGGGGTCAGGAGGTCACCGCCGCGCCGGAGGCCGCGGACTTGAGGGCCGCGGCCTTGTCGGTCCGCTCCCAGGTGAACGTTCCCTCGCCGCCTTCGCCCGGTTCGCGGCCGAAGTGACCGTGCGCGGCGGTGGCGAGGTAGATCGGCTTGAGCAGGTCGAGGTCGCGGATGATGCCGGCCGGGGTGAGGTCGAAGTGGTCGCGGACGATCGCTTCGATGGTGGCTTCGTCGATGGTCGAGGTGCCGTTGGTGTCCACCAGCACGGAGGTCGGTTCCGCGACGCCGATCGCGTAGCTGAGCTGGACCTCACATTCGTCGGCGAGCTCCGCGGCGACGATGTTCTTCGCGATGTAACGGGCCATGTAGGCGGCGGATCGGTCGACCTTCGAGGGATCCTTGCCGCTGAACGCCCCGCCGCCGTGACGGCCTCGGCCACCGTAGGTGTCGACGATGATCTTCCGTCCGGTGAGGCCGCAGTCGCCGTGGGGGCCGCCGAGTTCGAATTTTCCGGTCGGGTTGACGTGCACCACGATGTCGTCGTTCCACCACGAGCCGAGCACCGGCTTGATGACTTGTTCGATGATGGCGGTCTTCAGTTCCGCCTGCCTCGCCTCGCCGTTCCACTCCGGCCCGTGCTGGGTCGAAAGCACGACGGTCCGGACCGCGGTCGGGTGGCCTTCGTCGTATTCGACGGTGACCTGGCTCTTCGCGTCGGGGCGGAGGTGGGGGATCGCTTCGGACCGGCGGACTTCGGCCTGGCGGGCGACGAGCTTGTGCGAGAGATCGATGGGCAGCGGCATCAGCGAGTCGGTTTCGCGGCAGGCGAAGCCGAACATCAGGCCCTGGTCGCCCGCGCCCTGTTCGGACGGATCGCCACCCGCCTTGTGTCGATCGACGCCCTGGTTGATGTCGGGGCTCTGCTGGTCGAGTGACACGAGGACCGCACAGCTTCGTCCGTCGAGTCCCTTCGCCGCGTCGTCGTAGCCGATCTCCTCGGCGGTCTTTCTGATGATTTCCGCGATCTCCACGTAACCATTGCACGTGACTTCGCCGGCGACCACCGCCATGCCGGTCGTGACCATCGTCTCGCAGGCGACTCGACAGTTCGGGTCGACCGCGATCATGGCGTCGAGCACCGCATCCGAGATCTGGTCCGCGAGCTTGTCGGGGTGGCCCATCGAGACGGATTCGGAGGTGAAGAAGTGCGGTCGGTTGGTCATGGTTTCAAGCCCGAGCGAGGAAGGGGAGCAATTAATCCATTGAGCGGATTAATGGATTAAAAAGAGTACGAAGGGTACGTGTTCCACGCCCCGGACGCGAATTCGGATTGTGACCGAATTGCGACCGGCCTGCACGTGGCGGTGGTCCGGGGAAAAGCCTCGAGGCCCTCTTCGGGTGGCCCTCAATCGAGATCCGATAATTCAATCGCGGCGGAAGAATCCTCACGGAAGTTACGAATGCCGCCGATCCGACGTCCGTCCAATGGAGAAGATCAGTTTGGTGCGTCGCCGCCGGAATCGGGGGCTACCCTCCTATCACGGATTCGGTCCCCGACGATTCGAGGGCCGCGATTCGACCAAGCAGGACGTTCAAGACATGACCAGATCGCAATTGATCCCGGCCATTCTCGCCTTTGGCATCCTCGCCTCCCCGGCCATGGCCCTCGATGTCGCCGCGGGCGATCCGGTTCGGACCATCGTCCGAACCGCCCCGGACGTTCGGATCCACGAGGATCGGGATGGCGGATTCTGGCTCGTTCCCGATGCCGCCCGATCGCGACTCACGACCGCCGATCTGATCGCCGCCCGGCTGCTGCGGGACCAGCTGTTCGAGATGCAGGCGACCGATCTTCGTCCGCTGTTCGAAACACCACCCCTGAATGAAGCACTCGCCCGGGCGAATCGTCTCGACCGGTACTTCGTGGTCGAGTTCCCGAACGCCGCCGCCGCCGCCGCCGCCATCCAGGCGGTCGGGGACTTCGTTGCGATCGGTGGACCCGTCGAGGCCATCGAACTCGACGCGTCCGGCGGCGTGGCCTCGCCCCCCGACGATCCGTGGTTCGGCTTCCAGTACGGCGTCTCGAACACCGGGCAGAACGTCGCCGGTCAGGACGGCGTCGTGGGCGCCGATGTGAACGCGATCCCGGCGTGGGACTGGACGGTCGGATCCGAGGATGTGGTCGTCGCGGTGCTCGACTCCGGCGTCGATCCCCATGCCGAATTCGCCGACCGCCTGATTCCCGGCTGGAACGTCCCGGATGCGAACGACCAGTTCGACGACGAGTGCAGCAGCCACGGGACGCACGTGTCCGGCATTCTCGGCGCCGGCGGTGACAACGACCAAGGCATCGCAGGGGTCGCCTGGCGTCCGCGGATCATGCCGGTGGTCGTCACCAACGGCTGCACGGGCGTCGAAAGCTGGGTCGCACAGGGGATCGTCTGGGCGGTCGACCACGGTGCCGACATCATCAACATGAGCCTCCAGTATTCGGCGGGCACCGAAGCCTTCGCCGACGCGGTGGCCTACGCCGACGACGCGGGGGTCATTCAGATCGCCGCCGCGGGAAACACCGGCCGGTCCGATGACGTGCAGGCACCCGCGCGGTTCCCGCAGACGATCGCGGTGGCTGCGACCGACAACCGCGACCAGCACGAGTCGTTTTCGAGTTCGGGGCCGGAGATCGACCTCGCAGCGCCCGGTTGGCGGATCTACTCCTGCGTCGGCTCCTCGTCCTACGGCTACAAGTCGGGGACCAGCATGGCGGCGCCCTTCGTGACGGGGGCGGTCGTTCTGATGAAGAGCGTTGCGCCCGATCTCGATCCGGTGACCGCGAAGGTCATGCTGATGGTCCATGCGGAGGACGTCGAGTCGATCGGCTTCGACGATCTGACCGGCACGGGGCGGCTCGACGTCGAAGCCTCGCTGCTCGCCCTCGATCCGCAGCCGCCCGCCCCGGGCGATCTCAACCGAGACGGGGTCGTCGACGGCGAGGACTTCGGGGTCATGCTGACCGGCTGGGGACCATGTCCCTCGGACTGCGAGGAGACGTGCGTCGGCGATCTCAACGGCGACTGCCGGATCGATGGTCTCGACCTCGGCCTGCTCTTCGTCGACTGGACCGGCTGATTCCGCCGGCCTGTCGGGCTCGCGGCGGACGGAGATCGAAGCGATGATCCGTCGGCGGTTCGCCGTCCGAGCGTTCGGACGAACGAAGGCTCGCCCCGACCATCCCGGATCCACCGTCATGAACGACGTCGTCGACCTGCTCACCGCACACCGCTCGGTTCGCCGCTTCAAGTCCGACCCGGTGCCGGACAAGCATCTCGAAGCCGCGGTCCGGGCGGGGCAGCAGGCGGCGACGAGCTCCAACATCCAGGCGTACGCCGCGATCCGCATCACCGACCCCGCGGTGCGGGATCGGCTGGTCTCGCTCACCGGGGGGCAGGAAAAGGTCGCCGCGTGTCCGCTGTTCCTCACGATCTGCGGGGATGTCCGGCGACATCGGCTGCTCGCGGCCCGCGCGAACGTGACGCACGCGTCGAACCTCGAAGGATTCATGCTCGCGGTGATCGACGCGACCCTCTTTGCGCAGAACATGGTGGTGGCGTTCGAGTCCATGGGCTACGGAACGTGCTACGTCGGCGGCCTCCGCAACGATCTTTCGGCACTGCACGAGGTCCTTCGCACGCCGGCGGGTGTCTGGCCGCTCTTCGGGCTGTGCGTCGGAACGCCTGATCAGGACACCTCGGTGAGACCGCGGCTCGCTCCCCGGACCGTGCTCTTCGATGACGTCTATCCGGACGATGACGCCGTGCTCGCCGCCGTGGACGACTACGACCGGACCATCGCCGACTGGTATCGAGCGAACGGCATGAAGACCCCGGACTGGTCCTCCCGGATCCGGCGGCACTTCGAGGAGCTCCATCGGACCGGGAATTCCGCGTGGTATCGGGGTGCTGGAGCGTCCTTCGAGTGATTCGTCGTCATCGAAGGCGATAGAATGTCCCGACCGATCGCCTTCCCGACGATGCTCGTCGACGGAACGACCGGACCAAGGAGTGCTTCCGATGCTCGTGAAGGTGACGCTCGCCCGACTGCTGATTCGCGAGATGGCGGATTCGCAGTTCGTCACGCTCCAGGAGGAGGGGGGCGACCGCATGTTCCCGATCGCGATCGGGCTTCCGGAGGCCTTCGCGATCGAGCGCCGCCTGCGGAAGACGCCGATCCCTCGTCCGCAGACCCATGATCTGCTGGGCAACGTGATCGAACTCCTGGGCGGAACCCCCGTCCAGATCGTCATCCACGCGCTCGAGGAAGGGACCTTCTTCGCGAAGCTCGTGATTCGCCAGGGCGATGAGATGGTCGAGGTCGACTCGCGACCATCCGACGCGATCGCGCTCGGCGTCCGGTCGGACGTCCCCATCTTCGTGGCGGATTCGGTGCTCGACGAGGCGTCCAGCGAACCGACCATCGACCAGCAACCACCGGAACATCCCGGATGGATGCCCGACTTCGACGAGACCGAGGACGAGTCCGAGGACGGCGAGGATGGATTCGCGTGAGCAAGCGACCTGACGATGAGCTTCACATCGCCCCCCCGACGGCGCCCGGCGTGCTCGGCGATCCGATGCCGCAGGGCCGGATTCTCGACACACCACTGCTCGCCGGGCGGATCAAGCTCCGCGACGACGACTTCATGGTCGACGAACTCCCCTTGTACGAGCCGCGTGGTGAGGGTGAGCATCTCTACCTGCGCGTCCAGAAACGCGGGCTCGCCCACACCGAACTGCTCGGGATCCTCCGCCGCCACTTCAAGGTGAAGGAGTCGGCGATCGGCGCGGCGGGGATGAAGGACCGCGTGGCCATGACCGGCCAGACGATCTCGATCCATCTTCCCGGCACGCACGGTCCGCCCGCGGAGGTCGCCACCGCGATCGAGGATCCGCGGGTGCGGATCCTCAGGGCGGACTGGCACACGAACAAGCTGCGCCGAGGCCATCTCGCCGGCAATCGATTCTCGATCCGGATCCGTGATCTCGATCCGTTGCAGTCCCCTGCGGTCTGGCGGGCGATGCAGACGCTCGAGAAGCGCGGGGTGCCCAACCACTACGGCACCCAGCGATTCGGATATCGCCGCAACACCCACCGGCTGGGCCGGATGATCCTGGCCCGCGACTGGGACGGGCTCGCCGCTGAGATGCTCGGCACCACCGGCTCGTGGTTCCCCGCGCACCAGCGCGGCCAGCGCGAGGCGTTCGATGCGGGCCGGTTCGACGAGGCCGCGAAGGGGTGGGGGCGTCGCGACGTCGCGGAGCGGGGGATGGCCGCCGCGATCGCGAAGGGCCGATCCACCGAAGACGCGGTCGCCACCGTCTCGAAGCAGATGCGGACCTTCTGGGTGAGTGCGCTCCAGTCGTCGATCTTCAACCACCTCCTCGAAGCGCGGATCAAGGCCGGGACGATCGATCGCATCCTCGAAGGCGACGTGGCCTTTCGTCATGACCGCCGGAAGAGTTTCCTCGCCGACGCGGGCATGCTGGAACGGGAGGATCTCGCCGCCCAGGCGGCCGCCTTCGAGCTTTCTCCGGGAGGTCCCATCCTCGGTCCGGGCATGCCGCAGGCCACGGGCGAGGTTCTGGATTCCGAACGGGCCGCTTTCGCGGATGCCGGCGTGGATGCGACGGCCTTCGCGGGTGACGGGCTCGATTTCAAGGGAACCCGCCGTCCCTACCGGGTCCAGCTCACGAATCTGGAGCTCGATTCCGGCTTCGACGAGCATGGTCCGTACGTGCGCACCGCCTTCGATCTTCCGCGTGGTTCCTACGCCACGGTCGTGCTGCGCGAGATCATCGGTGACGACGGTGTCGAGGCACACCGCCGGGACAAGCGGGATCGAAACGCCTTCAAGACGAACGAGACCAAGGACGCCTGAACGGTTCAGGTCGATCGAAACGTTCAGGTCGGTCTTCTCGGATCGGGCCGCCGCGGATTCGATATCGCCTGTGGCAACACCAGACGTGTTATATTGCGCGCGTCGACGCACCGGCGTCACCGGCGTTACCGGCGTTTGAAGCAGAAAGGAAAAGCCGTCTTGCGAGGATTTCGATCTATGATCGCGATCGTCTTCTCCGTCGCACTGTGCGTGACGGGCATGACTGCGCCGATCGAAGCCTCGCAGGACGACACCAACGCGTCCGCGGCGGGCCCTCCGGTTCCGCCCGCGCCGGCACCGGTCCGACAGCCCGACGGATCGGTCGCGGACCTCGACGCGAAACTCGTGATCTGCGACCCTGATGCGCCACCGGTGTCCGGCGCCGGCGTGACCAGCATCTTCGAGCCGGAGTCCCCGCCATCCCGCGAGATCCGTGATCTTGGATTCCTCGTCTTCGCGATCTGCATCGTGATCTTCGTGGTGGTCCAGGGGTTCCTGGTGATCGCCATCGTCCGCGGGATCCGGTCCCGCCGGGCGGCCCGCGAAGGCGGGGCCGGTGGATCCCCCGAGCCGACCCAGGTCTACGGCAGCGTCCCGATCGAGGTGGCGTGGACGGTGATCCCGACCATCATCGTGTTCGTGCTGACGATGGTGACCATCCGAACCATCCGGGACATCGACATCACCTCGCCGCCCGAGGATGCGCTGGAGGTGGTCGTGATCGGACATCAGTGGTGGTGGGAGTTCCGCTACCCCAGCGACGCCGGCGAAGTGGTGACCGCGAATGAGATGCACGTCCCGGCGGGGCGGCCGATCTGGCTCCGCCTGGAGTCGGCGGACGTGATCCACAGCTTCTGGGTCCCGCGACTCGCGGGCAAGATGGATCTGATTCCGGGCCACACGAACTACACGTGGTTCGAGGCCGACCGGGCCGGCATCTACCTCGGGCAGTGCGCCGAGTACTGCGGCACCCAGCACGCCCACATGCTCATCCGCGTCTACGCGGACGAACCCGAGGACTTCGACGCCTGGCTCGACGCCCAGCGGAAGCCGGGGGTCGAGGATCCGAAGGTGGCCGAGGGGCGAGGAGTCTTCGCGGAATACGCGTGTCTCAACTGCCACACGGTCGACGGGACGAGCGACGGCATGTTCGGACCGAACCTCACCCACCTCGCGAGCCGTGACACCATCGGCTCCGGGTTCATTCCGCTCAACCGTGAGAACCTGCGGGCCTGGATCGACGACCCGGCCCAGTTGAAGATCGGTTGCAACATGCCCTCCCTCAAGCTCGACACCGCGGAACTCGATGCGGTGACCGACTATCTCCTGACGCTGAACTGACCGGAAGTCGACCATGAGCACCGCACCACGACATCCCGGACCGGCCTCGCTGCACAGCGGTGGTGGCCGTGGTCGCTTCTGGGAGTCGGTGATGCGGTGGGCGATCTCGGTGGACCACAAGAAGCTCGCCCTCATGTACATCGGGGCGGGGCTCTGCTTCTTCCTGGTGGCCGGACTCGAGGCCGCGTTCATGCGGCTGCAGCTCGCTCGGGCCGAGAACGACGTCATCGATCCGGAGACGTTCAACCAGCTCTTCACCATGCACGGCACGACGATGGTGTTCCTCGTCGGCATGCCCATCCTGCTGGGGTTCGGGAACTACCTGATCCCCCTCATGGTCGGGGCGCGGGACATGGCGTTCCCGCGATTGAACGCGTTCGGCTTCTGGCTCTTCATCTTCGGCGGACTGCTGCTCTACTTCAGTTACCTCGGTGCGGACGGTCTTTACGGGGCGGGCACCGCCCCGGACGTCGGCTGGTTCGCCTACGCCCCGTTGACCAGCCGCACCTTCAGCCGCGGCAACAGCACCGACTACTGGATTCTCGGAATCATGGTCAGCGGCTTCGGCAGCATGACCACCGCGATCAACTTCATCGCCACGATCCTCTGCATGCGTTGTCCGGGCATGACGCTGATGCGGATGCCCATGATCGGCTGGATGATGCTGGTGGTCGCGTTCCTGGTGCTGGTCGCGATTCCGATCCTCACCGGTGCCCAGGTCATGTTGCTTCTGGACCGCACGCTCGGTGCGCACTTCTTCGATCCCGAGACCCAGGGGTCGGCCATCCTCTGGCAGCACCTGTTCTGGTTCTTCGGGCATCCGGAGGTCTACATCCTGATCCTGCCGGCGTTCGGATTCGTGAGCGAGATCATGCCGACGTTCAGTCGGAAGGTCCTCTTCGGCTATCCGCTGATGGTGGCCGCGACGGTGGGGATCGGGTTCATCTCGCTCGGCGTCTGGGCCCACCACATGTTCGTGGTCGGCCTGGGGCCGGTCCTCGATTCGTTCTTCGGCGCGACGACGTTCCTCATATCCGTCCCCACCGGCATCAAGATCTTCAACTGGCTGGGCACGATGTGGGGCGGACGACTCCACTTCACGACGCCGATGCTCTTCGTGACCGGCTTCGTCGCGATGTTCGTGATCGGCGGCCTGACGGGGATCATGCTCGCCACCGTCCCGCTCACCTGGCAGCTTTCCGACAGCTACTTCGTGGTCGGTCACTTCCACTACGTCCTCTTCGGCGGCACGGTGTTCGGGATCTTCGGGGCGATCTTCTACTGGTTCCCGAAGGCGACCGGTCGGATGCTCGACGAACGACTGGGGAAGTGGACGTTCTGGCTGCTGTTCATCGGTTTCACGCTGACCTTCATGCCGATGCACGTCTCGGGTGCGCTCGGCATGCCGCGACGGATCTACACCTACGAAGCCGATCGCGGTTGGGAGATCTGGAACCTGATCAGCTCGATCGGCGTGCCGGTGCAGATGGCCGGCGTCGCGATCTTCCTGTGGAACGCGATCAAATCCCTGCGAAGCGGCCCGGTCGCCGGTGACGACCCGTGGGACGCCTGGACCCTCGAATGGTCGACGACCAGCCCGCCGCCGGAATGGAACTTCGATCGAATCCCGACCTGCACCAGCGCTCGTCCCCTGTGGGACCGGAAGAACCCGGAGGATCCCGATGCGTATTACGAGTGATCCACGGCGACATCCCGGGCGGAACCGACGGGCGGTGCGGGCATGACGACGCTTCCCGCCAATCAGGATGCCGGCGTGAGGCTTCGGTCACCGCTGTCCCGCGCCAAGGTCGGGATGGCCTGCCTGATCTTCATGGAGAGCGCGATCTTCAGCGCGTTCCTCGTGACGTATCTCTACTACATCGGGAAGAGTCCCGACGGCCCCCAGCCGCTCGAATGCCTCGAGCTCGACCTGGTGCTGATCAACAGCGCCTGTCTGATCTCCTCCAGCTTCACGGTGGTGATCGCGGTCCGGGCCCTCGCCCGGGGTGCGATGGGCGCGTTCCGGTTCTGGCTCGCGCTCACCATCCTGCTCGGTCTCGAATTCCTCGTCGGCACCGGCTACGAATGGTGGGGGCTCATCGAGGACAAGGGCCTCACCCTCCAGTCGAACGCCTTCGGCACGAACTTCTACTCCCTGGTCGGCCTTCACGCCTTCCACGTGATCGTCGGGATGCTGATTCTGGTCATCGTCCTGATCCTATCGATGTTCGGATGCATCCGGCCCGATCGTGATCACCAGCGGGTCGACATCGCGACCTGGTACTGGCACTTCGTCGACGTGGTGTGGATCCTCGTCTTCACCCTCGTCTACATCGTCGGCCGGGTGCCGCAGGGAGCGCCGGCGTCATGACGGAGCGAGCCGAGCAACGAGACGAGCGGGCGGCACTCGCCCCGCGCGAGGTCCGGGAGATGCCGTATCTGCGGGCGATTCCGCGGCCGACGCCCTGGCCGATCATCACCGCGTTCGGGGTGACCTTCATGTTCGCCGCCATCGTCACCAACATCTTCGTGGTGGTGGTGGGCGCCGCGTTCGCGCTGGTGGGCGTGATCGGATGGTTCCGCGAGGTCTTCCCGCACGAGAACGTCGAGGCGATCCCGGTGGCGGACTGCGAAACCCCGCTGCCGCCACCCGAGTTCGCGCCGCGGCCGGAGAAGACGAAACGCAACGTCGTCCCCGAGCGGATTCATCCGTATCGCAGCGGGGTGAAGGGTGCGATCGCGGGCGCGATCGCGATGGCGGTGGTCGCCGTCGGCTGGGGCCTGTTCGATGCCGGCAGCCTCTGGCTGCCCGTCAACCTCCTCGCCGGCACGGTGCTCCCCTCCATCGGCGAGGCGACCGAAGCCCAGCTGATGGCGTTCAACGGGACCTGGTTCGCGACGTCGGTCGGCCTGCATGTCTCCCTGAGTCTCGCGGTGGGCATGGTGTTCGTGGTGTCGCTTCCCATGATGCCGCGGCGTCCGTTGCTTGCGGGCGGACTGATCGCGCCGGTCATCTGGACCGGGATCGCGTGGGCCACCCTCCGGATCGTGAACCCGACGCTGGAGGACTACATCTCCTGGCCGTGGTTCCTCGGAAGCCAGGTGGCGTTCGGACTGGCCTGTGGATTCGTCATCTCCCGCGCGACGATGGTGCCGCTCAAGGTGGGGTGGAGCCTGGAACAACGAATGGGCGTCGAGCGTTCGGAGGGCGGCGAACCGTGAGCCGAATGACCCGAATCACCCGCACGATCGCCGCCTCGGCGCTGCTGACGGTGTTGGCCGGTACCGCGCCTTCGGGTTGCGATCGGCTTCCCGGCAAGCCTCCGCCGTATCCGCCGCCGGTGGTGCTGGCGTCGACGCCCGCGGGCTTCCAGGCGACCTGGACCGATCGATGTTCGGGCTGTCACGGGGCGGACGGGGCCCTCGGGGCCGGGCTGCCGATGCGGAACGGCGAATATCTCAGGGCGGTCCCGGAGGACACGATGTTCTCCATCATCCGTGACGGCATTCCGTCCAGCCGGATGCCCGGCTTCGGTGGCGATGCCATCGGCGGACTCGACGACGAGGTCATCCGGTCGTTCGTCCAAGGCATGCGATCCGCCTGGGGCGACGCCGGCGCGAAGGGCGTTTCGCAGGGGATCCCCTGGAAGGTGGATGCCGGTGACGGCGATCCGACCCGCGGAGCCCGTCTCTTCGCCGCGAAGTGCGCGTCCTGTCATCCGTCCGACGAGCCGGCGGATCGCGCCGTCGATCCGGACCCCGATCCACTGGTCGCGGGAAGCGTGACCGATCCGTTCTACCTCCGACTGGTCAGCGATCAGCATCTGCACTCGAACATCGTCTTCGGCCGCGCGGACCTCGGCATGCCGGGTGCCACCGGTCCCTTCCGCGGGCCCGACGGACGAACCGTCGAAGGCACGCTCGACGCCGGCGACGTCGCGGATCTCGTCGCGTATCTCGGTGCGGGCCGGTCCAGCCTGCCCTCGGGTCCTGAAGTGAAGGATGGTGCCCCATGACCAAGAAGACCGAAGAGACCACCGCGACCGAAGAGACCGATCCCAACCCCGGGTCGCCGTGCGAAGGATGCGACGGCGCGAACAAGGGTGGCCGCCGCGGCTTCCTGTTCGCCGCCGGCACCACGTTGCTCACCGTGGGCGGCGGGCTCGCGGCGATCCCCATCGTCGGCGTCGCGATCGCCCCGGCGGAGGCGAGCGATCCCAATCGTTGGGTCTCGCTCGGCAAACCCGCCCGTTTCAAGCCCGGCCAGACGGTGCTGGTGAAGTTCACCAATCCCTGGGACTCCCCGACCGACGGCGAGACCAACGAGAACGTCTGCTACGTTCGGTGCATCGACCCCAAGACCTTCCAGGTCTTCGCGGTCAACTGCGCACACCTCGGCTGTCCCGTGGAGTGGTTCGCCCAGTCGCGACTCTTCATGTGCCCGTGTCACGGCGGCGTCTACTACGAGGACGGTTCCCGGGCGTCGGGGCCGCCGCCGCGCGGACTCTTCGAGTACGAGTGGCGGATCGACGGGGACAGTTTCGAGATCCTCGGCGGGCGACTGCCCGGATTGCAGGAGACGACCTGACATGAAGCAGGAAGGCAACGTCAGGAAGAGTCTCGACTGGGTCGACGACCGGACCGGACTGGTCTCGGTCGCCGAGCACGCGATGTTCCACAAGGTTCCGCGCAGCGCAAAGTGGTGGTACGTCTTCGGCAGCGCCACGCTGATGTTCTTCATGGTGCAGCTGGTCACCGGGATCCTGCTCACCACGATCTACGTCCCGAGCGCCGCGGAGGCCTACCAGAGCCTCATCTACATCGATCAGCGCATTCCGATGGGCTGGATGATCCGGGCCCTGCATGGGTGGAGCTCGAATGCGATGTGCGTGATGATGCTCATCCACATGACGCAGGTGTTCCTGCACGGGACCTACAAGTTCCCGCGGGAACTGACCTGGGTCGCCGGGGTCTTCCTCTGTCTCACCACGCTCGGGCTCGCGTTCACCGGTCAGATCATGCGGTGGGACGCCAACGCGTACTGGGGTCTCGGCATCGGCGCGGCGATCGTCGACCGGGTTCCGTTCGCGGGCAACTGGCTTCGCTCGGTGGTTCTCGGGGGCCCCGACATCTCGGGTGCGACGCTCAGCCGGTTCTTCGCACTGCACGTGTTCATCCTGCCGGGGACGCTCATCGGTCTGATCGGCGTCCACCTCATCCTGGTTCTGAAGGGTGGGATCAGCGAGATGCCGAAGGTCGGCCAGCCGATCGAACGCGAGACCTATCGCGAGGACTACGAGAAGCGGGTCAAGAAGACCGGCGTGCCGTTCTTCCCCGATGCGGCTCGGCGGGACATGGTGTTCTGCGGCGCTGCGCTGATCGCGCTCATCGGCATCGCCTCGTGGTACGGGCCGATCGGACCCGGGCCCCTCCCGGACCCGCAGAGCATCGAGGTCGCGCCGCGTCCCGACACCCTCTTCCTGTGGTTGTTCGCGGTACTGGCGCTCCTGCCGCCGCAGACCGAGACCTTCCTGATCCTGGTCGGGCCACCGGTCGCGATCGCGCTGCTCGCCGCGCTGCCGTTCCTTTCACCGACCGGCGAGAGAGCGCCTTCACGACGCCCGCTCTCGGTGATCATCCTCTGCATCATCGTCACCGCGCTCCTGGTGCTCACCTGGCTCGGGATCGGTTCACCGTGGAGTCCCGTGATGAAGGCGTGGACCTCGATTCCCACGCCCGTCGAGTACGTCCGGCATCGTTCGCCCCTCGAACTCCAGGGTGCGATCCAGCTGCAGTACGCCCAGTGTCGGAACTGTCATTCGATCGGCGGGGAAGGCGGCAAGCGCGGACCGGCGCTCGACGACGTCGCGACCCGGTTGAGCTGGGATCAGTTGGTGCGTCAGATCCAGCAGGGCGGTGGAAACATGCCGGCCTACGGAAAGAACCTGAGCAGCGCGGAGACCCAGGCACTGGTCGCGTTCCTGTCGACGCTCGACGGCGGCGATCTGCCCGCGACGATTCCCGGCGCGATGGAGATGCAGCCCGGCCGGGACGAATCTCCGACGGTCGATCCCACTGCGCCGCTCGACGAGGCTGATGCGTCCGTCGCATCCAGGTGACGGGAGCGACCCCCGACCATGTCACTCGCGTCGTTCGGCATGATCTCAACGGGTGAACTCTTCGATGCGACGGTGGGCACGGCGCCGTGGACGGCGGTGGCCGCCGTGGTGTCGATCTCCATCTACGTGACGGGCCGGCGCCGGTTGAGACGCGGCGGACCACGAACCGCGAGGCGGTTTCCAGCATGGCGTCTCGGGTCGTTCGTGCTCGGTTGGACGGGCCTGTTGGTGGCGATCGCGACCCCGCTCGACGCGGCCGCGGAGCGCACGCTGTCGGCGCACATGATCCAGCACATGCTGCTCGCCCTGGTGGTGCCGCCGCTGTGGTGGTTCGGTGCTCCGGCGATGCCGATGCTGATGGGGCTTCCGCGGTCGATCCGATCGGGGATCGTCGGTCCGTTGCTCGCCTCGCCCCTGGTGCGGAACACGATGCGGCGAATCACGCACCCCGTGGTCGGGTGGATCGCGATGGCCGCCGCGACCCTGGGCTGGCACGTTCCGGCCGCGTACGAACTCGCAATCCAGGATCCCACCTGGCATCTGGTGGAGCATGTCACCATGCTCGGGGCGGGACTCCTCTTCTGGTTGCCGGTGGTCCAGCCGTTCCCGGTCCGGTCGCCCTGGCCCCGGATCACGATGATCCCCTACCTCGTCACCGCGGACATCGTGAACACGGTGGTGAGCGCGGCGCTCGCGTTCGCGAGCGCACCGGTCTACGGGTGGTACGCGACGGTCTCCGCGGCGCATGGCGTCGACGCGATCCGCGACCAGCAGCTCGCCGCCGGTCTGATGTGGGTCCCGGGGAATCTCGCGTACCTGGTGCCGGCGATGGTGATCACGGCGCGATGGCTGCTGGGACGATCGACGGCCGATCACGCGCCGATCGCGACCCCCACGTCCGCGGGTGTCGCGCTGCGGGTGCTCCCCGCGACTCCGGATCGCGGCGATCTGCTCCGGACGCCGCTGCTCGGACGGATGCTGCGGTCGGCGCGGTTCCGACTCGGCCTCCGGCTCGCCTCGCTCGCGGTGTTGATCGGGATCGCGATCGACGGCATCCTCGGTCCCGACGAATCGCCGATGAACCTCGCGGGCACGCTGCCCTGGACGCACTGGCGAGGCGGGGTGGTCCTGATCGCGCTGCTGCTGGGCAACGTCGCGTGCTTCGCCTGTCCGCTGGTTGCGCCGCGCGGGGTCCTTCGTCGCTGGATCCGCCCAACGCGGAAGTGGCCGCGGGGGCTGCGCTCCAAATGGCTCGCGGTCGGTCTGGTGGTGGCGTGGCTCGTGGTCTACGAGGCGTTCGATCTCTGGGACAGCCCCTTCGCCACCGCGATGCTTCTGCTCGGGCTGGTCGGGGCGGCGACGTGCGTCGACCTCCTCTTCGAAGGATCGGCCTTCTGCAGATACGTCTGTCCGGTGGGGCAGTACCAGATGGCGACGTCGACGATGTCGTCTCGGACGGTGTCGGCGATCGATCCGAGCCGGTGCGACACCTGCACCACCCGCGACTGCGTGGTCGGCGGCCCGCGTGGGCCGGGATGCGGACTGGGCCTTCTGATTCCGAAGAAGTCCGGCAACCTCGACTGCACCTTCTGTCTGGACTGCGTCACCGCCTGTCCCCACGACAACGTGGGGATCGTGCGGCAGGTACCGGGGGCGGACCTCGCGGTCGCGGACGTCCGCAGCGGATTCGGCCGGCTGGCCCGCCGGCTCGACGTGGGCGTGCTGCTCGCGGTGATCGCGATCGGCGGCATCGTGAACGCGGCGGGAATGACGGCGCCGGTCGTCGAGGCGATGGACCGGGTCCCGATCGGACCGCGGTGGCTGCTCGAAGGGGGCTTCGTGCTCGCCGCGATCCTCGTCGGCCTGCTCGGACTCGGGCTGGCGTCGACCGGTGATCGGGGCGTGCCGCGGGCCGAGCGGCTGGTTCGAATCGGTCTCGCGGTGACGCCGCTCGGGACCGCGATGTGGATCGTGCATTTCGGATTCCACCTGGTCACGGGATGGCCGACCGCGGAGGCGGCGCTGACCCGGGTCGGGCACGATCTCGGGGCGACGTCGCAGATGCCGGATCGGATCCTGAGCTGCTGCGTCCCACCGCCGGACTGGATGTTGCCCGCCGAACTGCTCGTGCTCTCGATCGGACTCGCGGGCAGCCTCGGCGTCGCGTGGTGGGGGTGGCGGGCGGCCGCGATCTCCGTCGGTTCGACGACTTCGCCCGACGCGGTCACCCGACGCTGGCTGCCGTCGGCGATGGTGCTCGTGGGTCTGTGGGCGATCACCGCCTGGATCGTCTTCCAGCCGATGGAGATGCGCGGCACCTCGGGGTTCATGCCATGACGCACCGGCCCGCGGGACATCTCCGGACCAGGCCCCGCGGCCTTCGCCGAAGCCGCTGGATGTCGCTGCTCTTCACGATGCCGCTGTGGATCGCGACGGTTCCGGCCGAAGCGGACGGCGGGGTGGTGGTGTGGACCGGACTCCGGCTCGATCGGCCGTCCGCGGTCATCGTCTCGCCGCCCGCGCCGCGGATCGGCGAGATCGAGATCGCGTGGGTCGGCGCTCGCCATCCGGAGGCGTCGGTCACGGCCCGGCACGTCGACGGCCTCGAGCTCCTTGCGGCGTTCGAACCGGGGCTTCTCGCCGACGAACATCGAGCCCTGCTCGACCTCGGAATTCCCGGCGCCTGGTCGATGCGGCTGGACCCCGACGGGGAAGGCCCCGCGGCGCCGGTCGTCTTCGAACTGGTCGTGGGTGACGCGATTCCACCGTGGCGGACGATGTGGCCCGCGATCTTCGCGTGGGTGCCGTTGGTGGCGATCGGACTCGCGGCGGCCTGGCGCCGGACCTCGACCCGCTGACGAGGATCAGTCGAGCAATCCACGGATCCGCAGCGCCGTCCGCATCTGCGGGACGGTTTCGATTTCATGATCGATGCGGATCGCGTCCCAGCCGCGCTCCCGCGCCGCTTCCACGTTCGGGTGCAGGTCGTCGAAGAACACGATCTCCGATCCATCGACCCCCAGGTCGGCTTCGAACGCCTCGTAGATGCGTCGGTCGGGCTTGTGCAGTCGAAGGAGATGGGAGGCGTGATGCACGTCGAGCGCCGCCACCGCGGGGTCCCCGAGGAGCATCTCCCAGTGGGAATGGCTGGTGTTCGAGAGGCAGGCGGTCCGGTGTCCGGCTGCTCGCAGATCGTCGACCAGTCCGATCGTCCCGTCGTAGGCCCCGAGAATCCACGCCCGATCGATGCGGGCGACCTCCTCGGGGGTCCAGAGGCCGTCGAACAGTTCACTCAGTTCACGCTGGAATCCGGTGCAATCGACTTCACCACGCTGGTACCGGGCGATCAGGGTCCGGGCGCGGTCATCGTGGCCGGCTCGCGGCTGGTGCCTTCGGGGATCGATCCCCGCGGCGGCGCACCCTTCGTTCCAGTCGCGACAGATCCGAACCAGCACGCCGCCGATGTCGAAGCAGATCAGCATGATCGTGTTCCGTGGTCGTCTCGCATCTTCGGTCCTCGGTTCGCGGTTTCAACCGGTGCGTCGCTTCTCGGCTCGCCGACGGCGGAAGAACGCACGCAGCAGTTCTGCGCACCGGGCCTCCTCGAAGCCGCCGATCATCTCGACGCGGTGATTCAGCCTTCGATCGCCGGGGATGTCGAAGAGCGAGGTGCACGCGCCGGCCTTGGGATCGAACGCACCGAAGACCAGTCGCTTCAGTCTCGCATTCACCAGCGCGCCGGCGCACATCGGGCACGGTTCGAGGGTGACCACCATGCTGCAGCCTTCCAGTCGCCAGCTGCCGAGGCGTTCGCCCGCGGCCCGCAACGCGACCATCTCCGCATGACCGGTCGGATCGCAGCACGCCTCGCGAATGTTCGCCGCCTCGCCGAGGATCTCCTCGCCGCGGAACACCACCGCGCCGACCGGGACTTCGCCTTCGGAGCCCGCCGCCCGGGCGAGTTCGATCGCACGCTCCATCATTCGTGCATCGATGTCGTCGACCCCCGGATGATTGTCGCTTGCGATTCGAAGTCTGGACATCCATCTTCTCCGGCGGGTTGCGATGCGCCGCTGCACTCCGGTGGACCGGGCGTTGCGACTTCCGTTCGTCACGACGCCTCGGCGTCGGGGTCCTTCACGCCGGAGTCTCACGACCCCGGCCTTCCGGTTCCATCCTCGTCATCGGTATTCGGGCCGTCGTCGACCGAGCCGGATTCCGTATCCCCGTCGGAGTCGGTCAGGTTCGGGTCGTTCTGTTCCGGCTCGGTGGTCTGCGTCGGGTCGAAGGTCCCGTAATCGACGTCTTCGCGTGCGGAAAGCCCTCCGAGGGCGCCGGAGATCACGTTGCCACCGGCGACGCGATCCGCGGGGGCCAGCGACAGCAGCAGGATTCCGAGCTCGTAGAGGAGGTAGAGGGGCACGAAGAGCAGGACCATGCTGATCACGTCCGCCGGCGTCAGGATCGCGCCGAGCACGGCGCAGGCCAGCACGGCATAGCGTCGGTTCTTCTTGAGGAAGCTGCGGTCGGCGATGCCCGCCCATCCGAGGAGCAGGATCACCAGCGGCATCTGGAACGCCACCGTGACCGCGAGGGCGAGGGTGAGGACGAAGCCGATGTATTCGCCGAGCCGGAACTCCTGGGCGATGGTGCCGGCGCGACTCAACGGCATCGAGAGCAGTTCGTACTGCGTGGAATCACCGGCGACGGGCACGACCACCACGAGGGTCCGGGTGACCGGTTCGATCCATGCCTGTCCGGGCGCGGGATTCGCGGGCGTCTCGGCGAGGACCGGGAAGACCGGGATCCCCGCATCGACCCGCTCGACGATCAGTTCACCGGAGTCGGGGATTCCGAAGGCGTCCGCGGGTCCGGGCACCCCGAAGGAGATCAGCACCTGCAACATCAACGGAAGCATCACCCAGTACAGGAGGGCGAGTCCGGAGGCGGTGAGGATGGCGCTGCCGGGAATCAGGAAGTGAACGAACCGCTTCTCCTGCGTGTAGAGCCCGGGCTCGACGAACTTCCACGCCTGCCAGAGGATCCACGGGGCGGACAGCACCGCGGCGCCGATGAAACTCAGCTTGAGGTCGGTGGTCAGGACCTCGGCGGGGCCGAGCGCCTGCAGTCGTGCGGGGAGTCCGTTGGCCTCCATGGCCGCGAGCGCCGGGAGGACGATGACGCCGCGGATGATCGGGGCGAAGAAGAAGAGCAGGACCGACAGCGGAAGCGGCACGACGATCGCGAGGAAGAGACGCTTGCGAAGCTCCTCGAGATGGTCGCCGAAGCTCATGAGACCGGCGCTGATGTCGTTCCGCGGAGGCATGGACCGTTGATTCTAGTGGACCTCGGTCGCAACGACGCCCGGCCGCGGCCGGTTCACCCCTCCGGGATCTCGATTTCGAAGAATCGGGCCGCGTTCGCGTCGAGGAGATCCTCGAAGGCACTCGGATCCCGGCCCCGCCGTGCGGCCAGGAAGGCGGCGGTGCATCCGACGTAGCGGGGTTCGTTGGGCCGGACGTTCCGGTGCGGTTCCGGCGTCAGGAAGGGGGCGTCCGTCTCGACCATGATCCGATCGTCCGGAACCAGATCGCTCGCCCGGGCGACTTCCGCGGCGTTCGAGAAGGTGACGATGCCGGTGAACGAGAGCCATCCTCCGAAGTCGAGCACCGCTCGGGCGTCGGATTCGTCGCCCGTGAAGCAGTGAAAGACGAACCGGTCGTTCGGAAGCGTCGAGGCGTCGAGGATCGGGATCAGGTCTTCGAAGGCCTTCCGGCAGTGGACGACGACGGGTTTCGCCAGCCCCACCTCGGTCCAGGCCTCGATCCGAGCGAGCTGTTCCTCCAGCACGGACCGCTGCAGGTCGCGAGCCGGCTCGGAATAGTGGTGATCGAGACCGAGCTCGCCCCACGCGACGCATCTGGGGTGGCGGGCGGCGGTCTCCATCGCGGCCCAGTCGATGGGGCGGTCGCTGTAGAGCGGATGGACGCCAGAGGAGCACCAGACCATGGGATGAAGGTCCGTGAGCGCCGTGAGTCGCGGAAGGTCCGCGGTCGTGGTCGAGATCGAGATGCAGCCCCGGACGCCGGCTTTCCGGGCGTCGGCGAGCACCGCGTCGATCCGGTGCTCGAAGCAGTCGAAGGTCAGATGGCAGTGGGTGTCGAACACGCGGTGAGGATACGTCTCCCGCCCTCGTGACGTCGAGTCGCGGGCGAGTACCATCTGCCGGACGCGGCACGTGCCGCTTCGACGACCGGGACCACGAGGACTTCACGCCATGGCCGCCGAAGAAAGCGCACCGACCGCCCCGACCCTCAAGAAGGAGTTGAATCTCTTCGGCGTCTTCGCCGTCGCGACCGGCACCACGTTGAGCGCCGGGTTCTTCCTCCTGCCGGGACTCGCCTTCCAGCAGGCGGGTCCGGCGGTGATCGTCGCCTATCTGGTGGCGGCCGCCATGATGGTCGCCCCGATGCTCTGCAAGGTGGAGCTCGCGACCGCGATGCCGAAGGCCGGCGGAACCTACTTCTTCCTCGATCGAAGCCTCGGGCCCGTCGCGGGCACGATCGGTGGTCTCGGCACCTGGCTCGCCCTGCTCCTGAAGGCGTCGTTCGCGCTGGTCGGCATGGGCGCGTACATCACGCTGTTCTTCGCGGACGCGCCGATCGAGGGGATCGCGGTGGCGCTCGCCCTGCTGTTCGGCGGGGTGAACTTCATGGGCGCGAAGGCGACCACCCGCTTTCAGATCGTGATGGTGATCGGACTGCTCACCCTGCTCGGATGGTTCATGGTGCAGGGCACGTTCGCGATCGACACCGCGCGTTTCTCGGGATTCTTCGACAAGGGCGGGGCGAGCGTGTTCGCGACCGCCGGACTGGTCTTCATCAGCTACGTCGGCGTGACCAAGGTCGCGAGCGTCGCCGAGGAGGTCGAGAATCCGCAGCGCAACCTCCCGCTGGGAATCTTCCTCGGGCTCGGCACCGCGGTGGCGGTCTACCTCGTCGGCATGATCGTGATCGTCGGCGTGACGCCGCCGGCGGAGCTCGCCAAGAGCCTCACGCCGGTCGGCGATGCGGCTCGATCGTTCGCGGGAACCACGGGGCTCGTCCTGGTGACCGTCGCGGCGCTCTTCGCGTTCATGTCGGTCGCGAACGCGGGCATCATGAGTTCCTCGCGATACCCCCTCGCGATGAGCCGGGATCACCTGATCCCCGGGATCTTCCGCAGCATCAACAAGAACGGAATTCCGATCGTCTCGCTGCTGCTCACGGTGGGTGCGGTGATCTTCTGCATTCTCTTCATCGACGTGCTCTCGATCGCGAAGCTCGCGAGCGCGTTCCAGCTCGTGCTCTTCGCGTTGATCTGCTTCGCGGTGATCGTGATGCGGGAGAGCAACATCGAGTCGTACGATCCGAGCTTCCGGACGCCGTTGTATCCGTGGGTTCCGCTCGCGGGAATCCTCGGTCCCTGCTGGCTGATCACGCAGATGGGCACCGCGCCGACGCTCTTCGCGGTCGGCATGGTGGTGCTCGGCGTGGTCTGGTTCTTCGCCTACGCGAGCAAGCGGATCGACCGCGGCGGCGCGATCTACCACGTCTTCGCGCGACTCGGCCAGCGCCGATTCGACGGTCTGGACACCGAACTCCGCGGGATCATGAAGGAACGTGGTCTTCGCGCCGACGATCCGTTCGACGAGGTCGTCGCGACTTCCGAGATCATGGAGGCGGGGGAGGGGGCGGACTTCGAGGAGATGACGGCGAAGGCGGCCGATCGACTCGCCCCGATGGTGGGCATCGATGCCGCCCGGATCGCGTCGCAGTTCCTCGAGGGCACGCGGGTCGGTGCGACCCCGGTCACCCGCGGTGTCGCACTGCCGCACCTCCGACTTCCGGACATCTCCCGGCCTTACCTCGTCGTGGTCCGATCGAGGCGAGGCATCTCGATCGACGTCGGCGAATCGATGCCGTCCACCACGAGGCATCGGGACGTGCGGGCGATCTTCTTCCTCGTGAGTCCCGCCGGTGATCCGGCGTTGCACCTCCGGATCCTGGCGCAGCTCGCCGGTTGCGTGGAGCAGGAAGGATTCCAGGATGCCTGGTCCTCGGCCCGCAGCCATCAAGCCCTCCGCGAGGTGCTGCTGCGGGACGATCGTTACCTGTCGCTGGTTCTGGAGCCCGGATCACCCGCCGAAGCGATCGCCGGCCTCAAAATTCGTGAAGTCGATTTTCCGTCGGGATCGCTGGTCGCGCTGGTCCGCCGGGGCAGCAGGACCCTCGTGCCCACCGGAGGCCTTCAGTTGGAATCCGATGATCGTTTGACGGTCATTGGTGACGAGGAGGCGATCGCCACCTTGAAGACGGCCTATCTGCCGGAACCCCCCTCCGCACCGCCGCAGTGATCGGACACGACGAAAAAAAGCCTTATTTGCGCCAAAATGGACTTTTTTGGATTGTGTCGGATATTGGCGACCAGCCGGGGCGGCATTGGTTGGGCCTTGGCGACATCGTTTGGAGTCCTGAAATCGAGATTCAGGGGTGACGCTGGGGCTCGAAAGACCGCGACCAAAATGTCTTCATTCGGGCTTTTCAGGCCGCTCGACCGATATTCAAACACCCGATTTTTCATTCCAGGTCGGCTGATTCGACGTCCAGTTTCTCTGTTGTGGGCAGGTCTATCATTGACCCCAATCATCAGGTGGGGATAAAATGGAATGTTCAACTTCGTGAATTATGGAACGAAGTTTATCGCCGCCACGTCACCCCGGCGGTACCCGGCGAGGCCGATGTCACGGACCCATTCGCGATGAGCAGATTTCTTTTCCCTCGTTGGAGCAACGCCCTCCTTCCCACGCTCGCGGTGGTCGGTGCGCTCCTCCCCCTTTATGTGGTGATGTTCGTGGCGTACGGCTTCAGTCCGAAGACGCTCGAAGTCGGCTACCAACCGCCCCAGCCTGTTCCGTTCAGCCACGCGCTGCATGCGGGTGAGCTCGGCATGGACTGCCGCTACTGCCACAACACGGTCGAGTCCGCGGCGCACGCCGCGGTACCGCCGACCCAGACCTGCATGAACTGCCACGCCGGCGTCCGGCCGGAGAGCCGCAAGCTCGAGAAGGTGATCAACAGCTACGAGACGGGCGAGGCGATCGAGTGGGTCTGGGTGAACCGCATCGCCGACTACGCATACTTCGATCACTCGGCGCACGTCAACCGCGGGGTCGGGTGCGTCGAGTGCCACGGCCGGGTCGACCAGATGGAGGTCGTGGTCCGCCACGAGACGCTCTCGATGGGCTGGTGTCTGGATTGCCACCGCAATCCGGTGGACCGACTGCGGCCGGTGTCCGAAGTGACCAACCTCGCCTACGACCAGCGGACCGAACTCTCCTACGAGGAACGGGTCGCGTTGAAGGACCTCTACCACATCAACCCCTCGGAAAACTGCTCCACATGTCATCGCTGAACCAAGGAGAGGAACGTCCCGAGGACACCGGCTGCACGCGAGACGACGCCCCCGTGGTGCCGGCTCGCCGCGCGTACTGGCGCAGTCTCGACGACCTCCAGGACACCGAGGACTTTCGAGCGTGGATGCACCGCGAGTTCCCGTCCGACGCGGACCTGCTCGCCGGTGAGGACCGTCGCCAGTTCATGAAGCTGATGGGCGCCTCGTTCGCGCTGGCCGGTCTGGGCGTGGCCGCCTGTCGCCGAATCCCCGAGTCGCACATCGTGCCCTATTCCGCGCGTCCCGCGGGCCGGGTTCCCGGAAACCCGGTGTACTTCGCCTCCGCGTGCGAGCGTGGGGGGGTGGCCAAGGGGCTGCTGGTCAGGAGCATCGACGGCCGCCCGATCAACCTCGAAGGAAATCCGGATCACCCGACGTCGGTCGGCGCCTGCGATTCGATCACCCAGAGCGGGCTCCTCGAGGCGTACGACCCGCACCGCAGTCGTTCCGTGCACCGCGACGACGAGGCGTCCGATGCGGCGGCGTTCGCGACCTGGTCCGACCAGCGTTTCGGCATCGAGCTTCGGAAGTCCGGCGGCGCCGGTCTTGCGGTTCTCGCCGAATGTTCGGGCAGTCCCAGCATGGATCGCATGCGGGCCGAGTTCATGGACGCCTTTCCGAAGGCGACCTGGCACGAGTGGGAACCCATCACCGGCGACCAGCAGCGTGCGGGCACCGAGATCGCCTTCGGCGCTCCTCAGCGCGTCCACCCGAATCTCGAAGAGGCCGACATCGTGGTGTGCCTCGACGCCGATCCGCTTTCGACGCATCCCAACGCGAGCCGGCTGGCCCGCGACTGGGCCTCGAACCGTCGGCTCGACGCGAAGAACTCCGAGGACCAGAAGCTCAGCCGCGTCTACGCGGTGGAAGGCGTGCTCTCGATCACCGGCATGAGCGCGGACGATCGGATGGCGGTCCGAAACGGCGACGTGGCTGCAGTGGCGGCCTCGATCGCCCGGGGCCTCGGCGTCTCGATGGACGGGCTGGAAGCGCTCGCGGGAACCGCGACCTTCGAAGGACGGAACGCCGAGATCCTCGACGCGATGATCCGCGATCTCAAGGCCCATCCGGGACGTTGCATCGTGATGGCCGGCGGAGGCCAGCCGCCCGCGGTTCACGCGATGGCCGCGGCGATCAACGACGCACTCGGGAACCTGGGGAAGACGGTGGCCTACACCGCCAACCCGGCCCCGTCCCGCACCGCGAGCATCCGCGCGCTGACCGACGCCCTCGGCGCCGGCGCCGTGGAGACGCTGGTGATGATCGGCGGCAACCCGGTCTACGACGCACCGGCGGATCTCGACTTCGCCGACGCGATGGGACGCGCGAAGGAGACCGTCCACCTTTCGCTGCGGGCGAACGCGACCTCCGTGGCCTCGACCTGGCACCTTCCGCGAACGCACTTCCTCGAAAGCTGGGGCGACGTCCGAGCCTACGACGGCACCATCTCGATCGTGCAGCCCACGATCCAGCCGATGATGCCCATCGTCCAGAAGGGCTGGAGCCCGATCGAGCTGCTCGCCCAGTTGGCGGGTGCGGAGCCGAGGGACGGCTACGACATCGTCCGCGCCACCGAGGCCGAGCGATCGCGGACCTCCGGAACCACCTTCGAATCGCACTGGCGTCGGATTCTGGATGCGGGGATCATCGACGCCACGTCGTGGCCGACGAACACCCCGGCCCTCGATGCCGGCCGGATCGCGGGTGGTGTCGCGAGTCTCGCGGCCGAGCGGTCGAAGATCGCCGCGGATGATCTCGAGCTGGTCTTCACCACCGACGCCCGCGTCTACGACGGCCGCTTCGCCAACCTCGGCTGGCTCCAGGAACTCCCCGACGCGGTGACCAAGATCACCTGGGACAACGCCCTGCTGATCAGTCCCTCGCTCTACAAGGCCCGCGGCCTGAAGACGGGCGACGTGGTCTCGGTGAAGGTCGGCGGTCGCGAGATCGAAGCCGCCATCTTCCCCGTCCCCGGCATGGCCGCGAACACCGTCGCGATCTCCCTCGGCTGGGGCCAGGGCGCCGATGCGGGACCGATCGCGGATGGCGCCGGATTCGATGCGTACCGGGTGCGAACCACTGCCAACCCCTGGATCGCCGACGGCGCGACGATGTCGTCGACCGGCGGCACCTACTCGTTCGCCCAGACCCAGGACCACGGGGCCATGGACGCCCTGATCCCCGCGGTCCCGCTCGCCGGCATTCAGGAGCGGCTTCCGACCCTGATTCGCGAGACGAATCTCGACGACTACCGTGGCCATCCCGACTTCGCGAAGCATCGCGTGCACGTCGCCCACCGGTTGAGCCTGTGGGAGGAGACGAACCTCGACGGCGCGAAGTTCCGCTGGGCCATGTCGATCGATCTCAACACCTGCATCGGTTGCGGCTCGTGCGTGACCGCATGCCAGGCGGAGAACAACATCCCCATCGTGGGCAAGGACCAGATCGCCCGCGGTCGCGAGATGCACTGGATCCGCATCGATCGGTACTTCAAGGGCGACGATCCCGCCTCGCCGGAAGCGGTCTTCGTCCAGCCCGTCACCTGCATGCAGTGTGAGAACGCGCCGTGCGAGCAGGTCTGTCCGGTGGCGGCCACCGTCCACGACAAGGACGGTCTCAACGTGATGGTCTACAACCGCTGCATCGGCACCCGTTACTGCAGCAACAACTGTCCGTACAAGGTGCGGCGGTTCAACTGGTTCGACTACTGGCGACGAGAGCCGATCCGCGAGCAGGAAGGTCTCTTCGCGGTGAAGCCCGACTACTACACCTCGGGCGGTCCCGACGAGTGGCGCCGCATGCAGATGAACCCCGACGTCACCGTCCGCAACCGCGGGGTGATGGAGAAGTGCTCCTTCTGCGTGCAGCGGATCAACGCCGCGAAGATCGAATACAAGAACAAGTGGGCCCAGGAGGGCGGCGCCGCGACGAGCCCCGACTGGAGCATTCCGGACGGGGCCATCAAGTGCGCCTGCGAGCAGGCCTGCTCCACCGGAAGCATCGTGTTCGGCGACCTCAACGACGCGAAGAGCGAGGTCACGCGACTCCAGAAGAAGCAGGTCTCCTACCAGCTTCTCGAGGAGCTCAACACCAAGACCCGGGTCCGCTACCTCGCGAAGGTCTCGAACCCCGGGGTCCCGCGGGATGCCGGTCATGACGACCACTATCACGGGGACGATTCCGGCCACGACGATCATCACCATGCGGATGACGCCGGTCACGCCGCCGCGACCACCCTCGCCGAGGAAGTGCGATCATGAGTTCGATCAGATCAGACCAGGTCGGTGGACGCATCGTCGACAACACCGAGGAGGTCCCGGGAACCCGAGCCCCCCTCGTGTTGAACATGGACACGTTCGGGCAGGTGACGAATGCGGTCGCCAAGGTGAGCGAGTCGACCGGTGCGCCGCTCGCCTGGTACATCGGGTTCGCCGGGGCGCTGGGACTGCTCGGCGTCCTCGGCTTCTGCGTGCTCTACCTGATCTTCACGGGCGTCGGGGTCTGGGGACTCAACACGCCCATCGCCTGGGCGTACGACATCACGAACTTCGTGTTCTGGGTCGGCATCGGCCACGCCGGCACGCTCATCTCGGCGATCCTGTTCCTGTTCCGTCAGAACTGGCGGACCGGGATCAACCGATTCGCGGAGGCGATGACCATCTTCGCCGTGATGTGCGCCGGCATCTTCCCCGGCATCCACGTCGGTCGGGTCTGGGTCGTCTACTGGCTCTTTCCACTGCCGAACCAGATGGAGATGTGGCCGCAGTTCCGCAGCCCGCTGCTGTGGGACGTCTTCGCGGTGAGCACCTACTTCACCGTCTCGCTGCTCTTCTGGTACACCGGGCTGATCCCCGACCTCGCGACGCTTCGCGACAGGGCCAAGGGACGGCTCCAGCAGATCGGCTACGGACTCTTCGCGCTCGGCTGGCGGGGGAGCAACCGGCACTGGCATCGCTACGAGCGGGCCTATCTCCTGCTCGCGGCGCTTTCCACCCCGCTGGTGCTCTCGGTCCACTCCGTGGTGTCCTTCGACTTCGCGGTCGCTCAGCTTCCCGGCTGGCACACCACGATCTTTCCGCCGTACTTCGTGGCGGGTGCGGTCTTCTCCGGCTTCGCGATGGTGGTGACCCTCGCGGTCCCCGCCCGCGAGCTGTTCGGTTTGAAGAACCTCATCACGCTGCGTCACCTCGACAACATGAACAAGGTCATCCTGGTGACCGGAAGCATCGTCGGATACGCCTACGCGATGGAGTTCTTCATCGCGTGGTATTCGGGGGCGATCTACGAGAAATTCGCCTTCGTGAACCGGGCCTTCGGTCAGTACTGGTGGGCGTATCTGATCATGGTGAGTTGCAACGTGATCACGCCGCAGCTCTTCTGGTTCAAGGCGATCCGCACCAGCATCCCGCTGATGTTCTTCCTCAGCCTCGTGGTGAACGTGGGCATGTGGTTCGAACGCTTCGTCATCATCGTCAGTTCGCTCGCGAACGACTTCCTTCCCAGCTCGTGGGAGTTCTTCACTCCGACCTGGGTCGACATCGGAACCATGGCCGGCGCCTTCGGCCTGTTCTTCACCATGTTCCTGCTGTTCTGCCGCTTCCTTCCCATGATCGCCATGGCCGAAGTGAAGATGGTCATGCCCGCCGCCGATCCGCACCACGGTGATCACGGGCACGACCACGGCACCCCGGCGACCGCGAACGGAGACCAGTCGTGACCACCTTCGAAACACCGACCCCGACCGTCGANCCGGCCAAGACCNNNGAGACGCCGANACTTCACGGTCTCATCGCGGAGTTCGAGACGCCNGGCGAGGTCCTCAAGGCGGCGNNGAAGGTCCNANAGGCCGGCTACCGCTGGTGGGACTGCTGCACNCCGTTCCCCGTNCACGGGCTCGACGGCGCNATGGGCATCAAGCCGACCATCCTNCCGGTCATGGTCTTCTTCGCCGGGCTCACCGGCCTGATCGCCGCCTTCATCCTCCAGGCCTTCACGAATTCCNCCGGCATGTCCATCTGGGCGATGGTCTGGGTGACGGGCTANCCCTACCTCATCTCCGGCAAGCCGCTGCTCTCGATCCCGGCNTTCATCCCGGTGATGTTCGAGCTGACCATCCTCTTCGCCGCNCTCACCTGCGTNTTCGGGATGTTCGGGATGAACGGNCTTCCGNGNCTNCACCATCCGCTGCTCGCCAACGACCGCTTCCGNCGGGNGACNGACGANCGGTTCTACATCGTGATCGAGGCGCGTGANCCCAAGTTCTTCCGCTCGCGGACCGAGGCCTTCCTCGATTCGNTCGGNGCGGTCGCGGTCGAGGAGGTTCAGGACTGATGCCACGAATCATCATCTACAGCGTGATGGTCCTNCTGATGCTGGCGCTCATCCCGCCGGTNGTCGCNGCGCGGGTCCGCNCNTCGCCGTCGCCGAACCGCCCGATCCACATCATCCAGGACATGGACATCCAGGCNAAGTTCAAGCCNCAGNCCCTGAACCCGANCTNCGCCGACCAGCGTGCGATGCGGCCCGAGGTCATCGGCGCGGTGGCGCGAGGNGAGACCTTCCTCGACACCCATCTCCAGAACGGGGTGGTCGACGGCGGNTGGGCGACCTCGCTNCCCGNCNNGGTGNTGATGNATCTNGAGACGNTCGAACGCGGCCGGCAGCGATACAACATCTACTGCGCCCCGTGCCACGGCTGGAANGGNGCCGGCAACGGGCCGGTCAATCAGCGGGCCCTCGAACTGATGAACAACGCCGACGGNCCGCCGGACGGCACCAGCTGGACGCAGGCCCGCAATCTTCACGATCCGGGTTGGAGCGAGCAGCCGATGGGGCAGATCTACAACACGATCACCAACGGGAAGAACTCGATGGCGGGCTACGGCTCGCAGATCGTCGTCGCCGACCGCTGGGCGATCGCGGTCTACGTCAAGGCCCTGCAGCGCAGCCAGAACGCGACGCTGCAGGATGTCCCGNCCGATCANCGATCGGAGTTGAACCGATGAGCAGCATTCACGCCGCCGCCCCGGANCTGTCCGANGGGAACANCCGCCTCGGCNACGCGGGCATGACGGTCCAGCAGNCNGCCGGTCTCGTCGGCCTGCTGGGNCTCGTGGCCAGCGCGGTCATCGGGCTCGGNGGGATGTTCGGCGTCACGCCGANNTTCTTCATGAAGAGCTACACGCAGAACTATCTNTTCGTGCTNTCGATCTCGCTNGGGGCGATGTTCTTCGTCTTCATCCAGCACCTCACCCGGGCNGGCTGGAGCACGACGGTCCGCCGNCCGGCCGANGTCATCGCCGCNAATCTCAAGTGGGCGTGGGTCGGACTGATCCCGTTCGCGGCCCTCTGGCTCTCCGGTGGCGGCCANGTCGAAGGCGGCGACCATTCCCACGGTGCATGGGGCCCNGGNGCCCTCTTTCCGTGGGCCGATCTCGAGGCGATGAAGGCTCANCACCCCGANGANTACAAGGTCGTGAAGGCGAAGACCGCCTACCTCAACTCCACCTTCTTCTGGATCCGNGCCGTCNTNTACGTCACCTTCTGGGGGATCGCATCGACCTGGTTCCTCCGCACCAGCATGTCGCAGGACGCCACCGGNGACNTNCGNATCACNCAGCGNATGCAGAAGATGGCGGCGCCNACCGCGATCCTCTTCGGCATCACGATCACCTTCGCGGCCTTCGACTGGATCATGTCCCTGAGTCCGGCGTGGTTCAGCACCATGTTCGGGGTCTACTTCTTCTGCGGGTGCTGCACCTGCGGATTCGCNACGATGATCATCGCGATCCTCCGCGTCCAGTCGTTCGGTCGACTGCAGGGCGTGGTNAANCGCGAGCATTATCAGGACCTNGGCAAGCTGCTCTTCGCCTTCGGCATGATCTTCTGGGCCTACATCGGCTTCAGTCAGTACATGCTGATCTGGTACGCCAACATCCCGGAGGAGACCGGCTGGTTCCTCGCCCGCCAGATCGGCGGATGGGGGACGGTGTCCTTCGTGCTCCTNTTCGGCCACTTCGTGGTGCCCTTCGTGGCCCTGATCTCGAAGTGGACCAAGCGGATGTCCTGGTACCTGATGGGAGCCGCGGTCTGGATGCTCTTCTTCGGCTGGTTCGACCTCTACTGGCTGGTCATGCCGGTGATTCCCATGGACGCCATGACCGCGAAGACCTACATGGAGGTCGTCGAGGCGAACGCCAACGAGCCGACCCACCTGTTCAATCCCCTCAATTTCACCATGCTCGCGGGCGTCGGAGGGACCTTCCTCTGGCTGACCATCCGGCGCATGCGGAACACGACCCTGCTCGCAATTCGGGATCCGCGACTCCACGAAGGCCTTGCGTTCGAAAACCAATGAGCAAGGAGCCGGACCCAGGTCCGGAAAGGCAGTTATGAGCGACCAAACAGAGAATTTCGACCTTCTCGACCAACAAGGCCAGATGGACGACCCCGAACCCGGGGTGACCTGGTTCCTGTCCCTGGTCAGCCTGGTGCTGATGGTGGTGGTGGTCCTGGCCTCGGTCGCCATGTACTTCGGGTTCGCCGACGGCGAGATCGACCGCAAGATCGTCGACCGACCCACCGTGGAGCTCCAGAAGCTCCGGCTCTCGCAGCAGGAGCAGCTCACCGAGTACCAGCGGTACGAGACCGAGGACGCGGAAGGCAACAAGGTCGACCGGATCCGGATTCCGGTCACCCGGGCCATGGAGCTGGTGGTCGCCGACAGTCGCGCCTCCGCCGACACCGACGAAGAAGGAGCGGTTGCCCGACGATGATCAGCACGGCCCTTCCAACCCGATTCGACCGACCCGCCGCCGGACATTCCGTCGGTGTGGCGTCGCGTCTCGGCATGGGGCTGTTCCTGCTGGCTTTCTCGGCCTTTTCAGTGAATCCCGTGGCGGCTCAGGACGGTGGATCCGGCGAGTTCACCGAGGACCTGCCCGAGGAACTGGTGGGCGTCGACATCGTGGAGCATCTCGACGACACGCTTCCGCTCGACCTCGTCTTCACCGACGAGGACGGCGAGCGGATCAAGCTCGGCGACATCATCGACGGTGAACGTCCGACCATCCTCCAGATCGGATACTTCAAGTGCCCGATGCTCTGCAACCTCGTGCTCAACGAGGCGATGGACGGGCTTTCCGGCGTCGACGACCTGAGCGCCGGCACCGATTTCGATCTCGTCGCACTGAGCATCAATCCCAACGAGGGTCACGAGCTCGCCCGGGTGAAGAAAGAGGGCTATCTCCTCGAATACGCACGGCCCGGCGCCTCCAGGGGGTTCCACTTCCTGACCGGATCCGCCGAGAACACCAAGGCCCTCGCGGACGCGGTCGGATTCCAGTACCGCCTTCAGGACGACGGCGAATACGCCCACGCGGCGGCCCTTTTCGTCATCACCCCGGACGGTCGGATCTCTCGATATCTCTACGGGGTCCGATACGAACCGGCCACGCTCCGCTTCGCCCTCATGGAGGGGGCCGAGGGCCGGATCGGGTCGACCCTCGAACGATTCATTTTGTGGTGTCACGTCTACGACCCCGATTCCGGGTCCTACCATCTGCTCGCCTTTCGCGTGATGCAGCTGGGTGGACTCGCGACGGTGTTCTTCATGGTGGTGGGTGTCGGGATCCTGTGGCTTCGCGATCGGCGAAGGGGTTCCGACCTCGGTTCGCACGATCAGATCGCCTCTCCGGGGGCGGGTCGATGACCCGTTCCACCGTTTCGTTCCGCCGGTCCTTCCGACCGGCCTCCCTCGCCCGCGTCCACGATCAGCGTCGACGACCCGGGACCGCTTCGAGCAAGTCATGATCGATCTCACTTCGAACGTCGTGGACATCCTCTCCAGCACCATGCTCGCCATGCAGGACGCGGCCGGCGCCGCGGCCCCCGCGGTGCAGGATGCGGCCCCGGTCGCCGCAGCGCCCGCCGCGGAGCCCGCGCCGCAGGTCCGCGAGCTCGGCGGTGACTTCTGGATGCCGCCCGCGGCCAGCACCCTCGCACCCGCCACCGACTTCGCGTTCCAGGCGATCACCTGGCTCTCGTACGTGTTCTTCTTCGGAATCACCTTCGTCCTCGTCTATCTCACCGTGAAGTTCCGCCAGAAGGGAACGGAAGTGAAGTACGACGCTGGGGCCCCGGTCCACAACACGCCGCTCGAGGTGGGTTGGACCGTGATTCCGCTGCTCCTCGTGATCGCGATCTTCTTCATGGGCTTCAAGGGCTTCCTCGATCTCTCGACGCCGCCCAAGGACGCCTACGAGATCAACGTGACCGCGGCCCAGTGGAACTGGAACTTCAAGTATCCCAACGGCGCGACCAGCAACGATCTCGTCGTTCCCGCCGGCCAGCCGGTCAAGCTGGTGATGCGGTCGAACGACGTGCTGCACAGCCTGTACATCCCCGACTTCCGGGTGAAGAAGGACGTCGTTCCGGGCCGGTACTCCTACCTCTGGTTCCAGGCCGACGAACCCACCGGATTCGTTCCGGAGGACCAGTCCGCGAACACCACGGTCGGCCACTACCTCTTCTGCACCGAATACTGCGGCAAGGATCACTCCAACATGAATCGCAAGGTCTTCGTGCTCAACGAGACCGACTTCAAGGAGTGGGAGGAGACGCAGGCTCGCTGGCTCGACGAAGTGCCGGACGAGGAGCTCTACTCCATCGCCGGCCCCAAGCTCTATCTCCGCTGCTCGAACTGCCACTCGATCGACGGCACCGCGGGCACCGGCCCCTCCTGGGGCGACCAGACCTCCGGTTCCCTCGCCGGACTCGGCACCCTCTGGCAGCGGGTCACCGAGGGCGTCTCGCCGATCGACGGCGGGACCCGCGACAACGGCGGCCGCAAACTCGCCGACTACATCGGCCCGGGCAAGCTCTACGAGACGCCCGAGGACTACATTCGAGAATCCATCTACAACCCCGGGGCGCTCCTGATCTCCGGGTACGGACCGAACATGCCTCACTTCCGAGGCCAGCTCAGTGATCGCGCCGTTGATGCGATCATCGGGATGATCAAGAACATCGACCAGTTCGACCCGAAGGGCCGCTACATCGGCAACGCGCCGAACTGATCGATCCGCAGACTCGCCGGTCGGGGTGGCCGGCACACATCGCTTCGGGTTCCTCCGACGTACGTCGAACCCGGTTCAGGCACCCCCTCGATTTCCGAGGCAAGAAATGCGATCATCGGATCGCCTCACTCGCAGTAGAGACTCGTCATGACCACGCTCGACGCAACCTCACCGAACCCATCCGACACCCAGGCCCCGCCGGTCGACAACTACCTCACGTTCACGAGAGGCTTCCTCTCCTGGGCGCTGACGCTCGACCACAAGCGGATCGGCCTCATGTACCTCGTCGCGGTGCTGGGTTCGTTCCTGGTGGGAGGGATCTTCGCCCTGCTGGTCCGGACCGAGCTGCTCACGCCCGGAGCCACCATCCCCGGCGTCGACGCGGACGTCTACAACCAGTTCTTCACGCTGCACGGTGCGATCATGGTCTTCCTCGTGATCATCCCCTCGATTCCAGCGGCCCTCGGCAACTTCGTGCTGCCGATCATGCTCGGCGCCAAGGACGTGGCGTTTCCGAGAATGAACCTCGGAAGCTTCTACCTCTGGATCATCGGTGCGGTTCTCGCGGTGGTCTCGCTCACCTACGGCGGGTTCGACACCGGCTGGACCTTCTACACCCCGTACTCGACGACGACCACCACCGGCGGCGTGATCCCGGTCGTGACCGGCGTGTTCATCCTCGGTTTCAGTTCGATCTTCACCGGTCTCAACTTCGTGGTGACGATCCACAAGCTCCGGCCCCCGGGCATGACGTGGTTCCGGATGCCACTGCTGCTCTGGGCCCTCTACGCCACCGCGCTGATCCAGGTGCTCGCGACCCCGGTGCTCGGCATCACCCTGCTGATGCTGATCGTCGAGCGGGTCTTCCAGATCGGTCTCTTCGACCCGGCGATGGGCGGCGACCCGGTG
>NYSY01000003.1 GCA_002683215.1 Planctomycetaceae bacterium | reverse complement strand
GGCGACGAACTCCCCGAGGATTGAGCCATGTGGGCCGAGAGGCGGGGATCTTGCCGGGATTCCGATCGATCCAGGAAGCCCCTCCATGTCCGACCCGACTGCCAAGCCCAAGTCCTTCAAGGACACCCTCAACCTTCCAGCCACCTCGTTCCCGATGCGGGCGAACCTCGCTCAGAACGAGGCCGCCTCGATCAAGCGATGGGATGATGAGGGGCTCTACGCCGCGATCGAGGACGCCCGGGCCGACGCCCCGGTGTTCCGCTTTCACGATGGCCCCCCGTACGCCAACGGGGCGATCCACGTCGGGCACCTCCTGAACAAGGTCCTCAAGGACATCGTGGTCCGGGCCCGTCTGCTCGAGGGGATGCGCTGCCCCTACACGCCGGGTTGGGATTGTCACGGACTCCCGATCGAGCACCGGGTGATGACCCAGCTCCACGAGAAGGGCAAGGCCGCGAAACTCGCCGGGCTCGACGAAGACGTCCGCCGGGTCGCGATCCGTCGTGAGTGCGCGACCTACGCCGAGAAGTTCATCAAGCTCCAGTCCGGCCAGATGAAGCGGCTGCTCACCCTCGCCGACTACGAGAACCCGTACCTCACCATGGACCCGGTCTTCGAGGCTCGAACCCTCGAGGTCTTCGCGGAGATGGTCGAGCAGGGCGTGGTCTACCGCGATCTCAAACCGGTCCACTGGTCGATCGAGAACCGGACCGCCCTGGCCGAGGCCGAACTCGAATACGAGGATCGGGAGGACCCGCAGGTCTTCGTCGACTTCGAAGCGAGCGATCGCGAGGCCGTCGCCAAGGCGTTCGACGTCGAACTCGACACCACGCCGAGCTTCATGATCTGGACCACCACCCCCTGGACCCTGCCGGCGAACCTGGCGATCGCGGTCGGGCCCCGATACCGATACGCCCTGGCCCGCCTCGACGGCCAGGAGACGGTGATCGCCCGGGAGCTGCTGGAAGCGGTGGTCGAACAGTGCGGCATCGAAGAAGTCGAAGTCCTGGCCGAATGTTCGGGGGCCGAGCTGCTGGGTCTCGAGTACCGGCATCCGTTCATCGAACGCACCGGGCGAATCCTCGAAGCGGATTACGTCACGCTCGAGGACGGGACCGGACTCGTCCACACCGCCCCCGGCCACGGTCAGGAGGACTATCGCACCGGGCAACGCGAAGGGCTCGAGGTCTACTGTCCGGTCCAGGGCGATGGCACCTACGACGACACGGTGCCCGAATGGCTGGTCGGGAAGACGATCTGGGAAGGCAATGAGATCATCGCCGCTCGTCTGCAGGAGAGCGGCCATCTCGCGTACCACGAGATGTTCACCCACAGCTATCCGCACGATTGGCGATCCAAGACCCCGGTCATCTTCCGCAGCACCGAACAGTGGTTCGTGGCCGTCGACCGACCCACCAAGCGGGATCAGAAGAGCCTGCGGAATCTCGCGATGGATGCCACGCGTGAGGACGTCTCGTTCATCCCCGAATGGGGCCGCAACCGGATGAGGGGGATGCTCGAGTCACGACCCGACTGGTGTCTCTCGCGACAACGGGCCTGGGGCCTGCCGATTCCCGCCTTCGAGGCTCCCGATGGCAGCGTCGTGCTGACGCCCGCGTCGGTGCGAGCGGTCGCCGCGGTGGTGGAGAAGCGAGGTTCGGACGCCTGGTTCACCGAATCCCCGGCCGACCTTCTGGCGGAATGGGATATCGCGGCCGATCCCGACGCCCCCGAAGGCGTCGATCTTGCGTCGCTCTCGAAGATGCACGACATCTTCGACGTCTGGTTCGAGTCCGGCTCGAGCTGGGCCGCCGTCATGCGGGCTCGCGGACAAGGCATCCCTGCGGATCTCTACCTCGAAGGCAGCGATCAGCATCGGGGTTGGTTCCAGCTGTCCCTGCTCCCGGCCCTCGGGGCGACGGGGGAGGCGCCCTACCGCACCCTGCTGACCCACGGGTTCATGGTCGACAAGGATGGGCGCAAGATGTCCAAGTCCAGCGGCAACGCGTTGGTGGTGGATGATCTGCTCAAGGACTTCGGGGCCGACGTCTGCCGATGGTGGGTGTCATCCCTGCCGTTCGAGAACGACATCAAGGTCGACATGGACTTCTTCAAGGTCGCGGGCGAGAGCTATCGCAAGATTCGCAACACCCTCCGCTTCCTGCTGGGCAATCTCTCGGACTTCGAGGCCGTCACGCACGCGGTCCCGGTGGCGGAGATCGATCCGGCCTCGATCGACGGCTGGGTGCTGGCCGAAGCGGTCCGGGTGGAACAGGGAGTCCGGCTCGCGTATCGCGAATACCGCTTCCGCGACGCCCATCAGATGATCTACGACTTCTGCAACGACACCCTGAGTGCGGTGTACCTGGTCGCGACCAAGGATCGTCTCTACTGCGACCTCGGCGATTCGCACCGTCGTCGTCGCACCCAGACGGTCATGCATTCCCTCGCGGAACTCCTGTGTCGCCTCCTGGCTCCCATCCTCCCGCACACCGCGGACGAGGCGTACCGCTCGATGCACGGTGACGACGTGACCATCCAGATGCAGGGGCCGCTCGACCTGTCCTACGAATGCGACCATGAGTGGTCCGCGGTCCTGAATCTCCGCGAGGCCGCCTTGAAGCGGTTGGAGGAGGCCAAGGCGCAGGGGCTCGACAATCCACTGGATGCGGGCCTGGTGATTCCGGATCCCGAAGGGACCTTCGAACGATTCGCGGACGAGCTCGCGGACGCCTGCGGCGTGAGTCGAGCCCGCATGGTTCGGGAACTCGGTGAAGTCGAGATCGAGGACCTCCGCGAAGAGCCTCGATGCGAACGAAGTCGCAAGCGTGACGGCACGGTGCGCGAGCGATCGGACGGCTCACTGCTCTCCGATCGGGACGCCGCCGCCATCGGCCTCGCCTGATCACGAAAAATCACCTCCGAGCCCGGAGGCTCGGAGGTGAGAGGTCAGCGAGGGTGGACACGCCGACTTCCTGCCCCCGGAAGGTCCCCCGGAAAGCCCCCCCGGAAAGGTGGCCCGGAAAGGTGGCCCGGAAACGCAATCGTGTCACCGTCCTCTTGATGTAGCGACGTCTCCGACGTTCATGACATCCATGAGATCGGATTTTCGGCGTCCGCCGGGGTGACCATGACGGCCACCATGGGACATCACCCATGACCCAGCCGACCAGCCGCGACGAGGCGACGTCCTTCGGCCTCGGGGTGGGCCTCGGAGGGGATTGTAAGATCGGTTTTCGGGCGGTCCCCGCCGGTTCATCGAGCCGGGGTCGTCGTCCTCGACGGACTCGGCCTTCAGCTCACGCGGGATCCGGGGGCGACCGGCTTGTCGATGGTCACCACCACGACGTCACGTTCTTCGGGGCCGGGCTTGCCTTCGGCGTCCGTCGCAGGTGCGGCCTTGAGATCGCTGGCGGCCAGGATCATGCCCTCGCTGATCTCGCCTCGGAGCTTCCTCGGCTCCAGGTTGGCCACGATCACCACCTGGCGACCCACGAGGGAGGCGGGGTCGTACCAGGCCTTGACCCCGGCACAGACCTGACGACCTTCCGGAGTCCCGTCATCGAGGGTGACCTTCAGGAGCTTGTCGGCGTTGGGGTGCGCTTCGCAGGCCTTGACGGTCGCGACACGCAGGTCGAGCTTCGAGAAGTGATCGAAGTCGATGTTCGGCAGGGCCTCGGGGGTGCTCACGGAGGTCTCCGGTGGAAGGGCGTCGGGGAAGAAGGGGCGGGCCGGATCAGCCGGTCGATTCGGCGGTGTCGGTCGAGTCGTCGGTTTCGAATTCCTCGTCCTCGTCGGAGTCCGAGACCCTCGAGAGTTCAAAGGCGTGCCGAGCGGAAAGGGCTTCGAGTCCGAAGACCTCCGACGGATCGAACGGAGCGAGATCGCGAGACAGGGCGGTCTGCAACGGAGCCGGATCGGTCGCCAGTCGGGCCCAGATCTCCTGGGTCAGCGGGTTGAGGGTTTCGACCGAGACCACGAGGACCGCGAGGCGTTCGGGGAGTTCGATCGCGAACACCCGCTCTTCGACCGGCTGGTCCGAGACGGGGCGGGTCGGATCGAGCACGATGGCCCGGTTCACGACCTCTGCGATCGCGTCCGCATCGCTGCCGATGCCGGGGATCGAGGAGTTCATGGTGATGCCGTACTGGAGCAGGAATTCGAGGTTCGCCTCGCGGATGTCCGCAGCGAATTCCATCGGTGCGTCGTAGCGATTGGCGAGGGCCCGGATGCCTTCCTCGCGGGCGGTCCCGATGATTTCGGGCATGCTCTCGACCAGCGTTTCGTACCGCAGGATCGCATCGAGGTCCGCCGCCACCTCGGACCGGACCTCTTCGAGGTCGGTGGGGGCGTGGGACGGATCCACGTCGGTGACTCGGGTGATGACCAGGTCGCCTTCGCGGGTGCGGAGCGACGGGAGGGAGATTTCGGCCTGGACCGGGATCGTGTCGCTGCCGCCGAATTCCTTCAGGGCCGGGACGAGGTCCGCGGTGGTGGTTCGGCTGCGGCCGAAGAGATTGGTGCCGGCGTCGGAGAGCAGCCCGAAACGATCGGCGTCCTTGAGGTCTTCGGCGATCAGCCACTCGTCCGCCGACTTCTGGACGATGGGGGCGGGGATGTTGAATTCACCACCGATGTCCGCGGCCAGCGCGTCGAAGGCGAGCTGCCGGGTCTTCCAGTCTTCCGGAAGGACGAAGTGAAGGCCGCGGCGGTCGAGGCTTCGTCGGGGGAATTGCAGGCGGTCGTCGGCGAACTTCGCGATGGCATCCATTCGTGCGTCCACGAGGTCGGACAGGATGACCTCGCGAACCTTGTCGGCCCGGGACGAAAACGTGGCGGGGGTGACGCTGGTGGTGATCGCGCCGCCGCCGAATCTCTCGGGGTTCCGCTGGTAGGCCTTGCGAAGTTCGATCGGACCGAGTCCGGGATCATCTTCGAGGGAGGCCATGACCTCGCTCCTCGGAATCGACATCCACTCGATGCGGAAACGATCGGGGATTCGGTAACCGAAGCCCTTCTCGCCTTCGCCGGCCAGTGATTCCCCGTGGCTGGCGAGCTGAGCGGCGAGGGCGGCTTCATCCGCCGCGGTCACCGGAATGGACTCGAGGTTCCGGGCGTCCAGGACCACCACGTCGGCGGCGACGCCGAGTGACTTGCGAGCGGCGGTGCCTCGAAGTCGAGTGTCGCTGAAACGGCCGGCGGAAGAGATGATGGAGATCAGCCGTCCCACGCCCTGGATCTGGGCCAGGGTTTCGAGGGTCTGGGGATAGTCGAGGCCGGCCTGGCCACCGAGCAGGGCCACGACCTGTTCCGGCGTGACGTCTTCACCGCTGTTGGCGGCGAGCTGCTGAGCGAAGACGAGCCCCGAACCGGGGCCGCCGATCAGTCCCGCGGCGTCGGCTTCACGAATGAGCAGGAACCAATGAGCGGGGTCACTGCCGGCGCCGATTCGGTTGAGGATGTTCTGGGGGCCGAGACTGTCGATCAGTCTGACCTGCCGTCGAAAGAAATCGGCTTCTCCGGCGGTCAGGGTCGCCGGAGGTGCACCCACGGTCGCCCAGGTGGCGCCGGTCTGGGCGCTGTACTGCGAGAGCCCCTGAATCGCCTGCGGCACGAGGAAGGTGATCAGCAGCAGGGAGCCACCGATCGCGAGGATCCACTTGTCGTACTTGCGCAGGAACTTGAACATGGTGTAGGTGCTCGGCGGTCTTGGTGGGTCGGCGGACGCGGATGTGAGACACGGGCCGTCTCGTTGAACCCCGGAAAAGGCCGGAGCCTCGGTTGGGGGGGACGAGACGACCCGTGAAAGTGGGGCCGCGAGTCGCCGCCAATGGCGGCGGCCGACGGGATCAGCGGTAGAATTCGACGATCAGATTGGTGTTGACGTCGAAGGGGATCTGGTCGGAAGTCGGATGAGCCACCACCTTCGTGGTGAGCTCGGAGGGGTTGACTGAGAGCCAGCCTGGGACCACGTGACCGGCCAGGGATTCCATGTTCTCGCGAGCGAGGGTGTGGATCTTGTCCCGAAGCGTGATCTCGTCGCCGACCTTCACCGCGAAACTCGGGCGGTCGACCTTCTTGCCATTCACCATGACGTGGCCATGGGTGACCATCTGGCGGGCGGCCCAGACCGTGCGGGTGAGACCGGCGCGACGAAGCATGTTGTCGAGGCGACACTCGAGAAGCTGCAGGAGCAGNTCGCCGGTGTTGCCGGGNCGACGGGTNGCTTCATCCACNTAGCGACGGAACTGCTTNTCCATCACGTTGTAGTGATAGCGAAGCTTCTGCTTCTCATCCTTGCGGATGCCGTAGTCCTTGGGACGACGNCCNCGGAANCCGTGCTGNCCCGGNGGGTTNAGCTGCCGCTTGGANGTGTGCTTCGGGATGTCCGCGATCGGGACACCNACGCGACGNGAGAGCTTGACCTTGGGGCCGAGGTAGCGGGCCATTCGAGCGTCCGACGAGGTGGAGATCCCTTCTGTTGAAGGGATCGGAGCTGGTTGGTGGGACGCCATCTCGGCGTCCACCACGAATCACCTTCAACCTCTGATGAGGTTTCCGGTGGGAATCGAGTAGTAGACCAGCCCTCGGCTCGACCGTCAAGGGTACGCCGCCCGGCATCTGGAGCCCTCAGGCCGGCTTCAGCCCATTCCTCAGCTCTCGGTGGTAGGTGGATCGGACCTCTTCCTGGCCCGGTAAGTCGGCCAGGGTGAGCAGATCCCGGCGAATCGCCTCGCTGACGAGCTGGGAAGGGCGTCGCTCGGTCGATGGTCGCTTGAACGGATTGGCCCTGAAACCACCGGGTTCTTCTGTCTCTGGGGTACCCATGGCGTCCTCCCTGTGGGCTCGGGCAGGGATCGAAAGGATCTCTGGTCACGAGCCTGATCGGGGCATCGACCCGGGATCGGGGTCGCTTGAGGCGGACTCTTTGGAATCGGGGTCGAGAAATCGGGCAGATCGTCCCTCCAGGCTCGGGAAGGAGCTCCGGCTGGTGATCAATAGGCTCGACGCTCGTCTTGGCGCCGCCAGTTCAGGTAGGCGGTGTTGAGTACCCGGAACCCGCCTGGGGTCGGGTACTCGCCGGTGAAGTACCAGTCGCCGGTGTGGCCGGGCATCGCTTCGCGAAGTCCATCGATGGATTGATAGACGACCGAGATCTCGCCATCCCATTCCAGGCGTTCACTTCGAATCAGGGTGGCGATTCGACCCTCGATCTCCTCGAGCGTGAAGCGTTCGTAGATCCGGGCGACGTGATTCACCATCTGTTCGGTGGGGAGTTCCACCTGTTCGCGGCAGGCATCCTCCACTTCCTGGAGAAGGCTCTCGTCGCCTCGGTCGTGCAGGAGGGCGACCGCGGCCTCGAAGGCGATGAATCGACCGAGCTGGCTCATGTCGATCCCGTAGCAGTCGGGGTACATGATCGGCGGGGCGCTGGAGACCACGATGATCCGACGGGGATCGAGGCGAGCCAGCATGGTGATGATCGATTCGCGAAGGGTGGTGCCTCGAACGATCGAGTCGTCAAGGATCACCAGGGTGTCCTGGGGCGTGACCGTGCCGCGAGTCACGTCGTAGATGTGCGAGACCAGGTCGTTGCGGGCTCCGTCGTGGGTGATGAAGGTCCGCAGTCGCTGGTCCTTGTGGGCGACCTTCTCGGTTCGGGCCCGGGTGCGGATGAGACGGTCCACATCGTCCCTGGTGACGGTTCCTTCCTCGATCCGAGTCCAGAGCTCCTCGCCGTTGCGGCGTCGGAGGATCGCGTCGATCTCTTCACGCAAGCCCATGAAGGCGGTTTCGGCGGTGTTGGGTACGAAGCCGAAGACCGTGTGGCCGATGTCCCAGTCGATCTTCTCCAGCACCCGAGTGGCGACGTTGGCGCCCAGCCGTTTGCGTTCGAGATAGATGTCGCGATCGTTGCCTCGGCTGAAGTAGATCCGTTCGAAGGTGCACTGACGCTGAGGAATCGCGGTGGTGTAGGGTTCGATGCGGACCCGCCCGTCCTGCTTCACCTGCAGGGCATGGGCGGGGGGGAGTTCCTCGATCGCTTCGGGGGGCACGTTGAACGCCGTGACCAGGGCCGCTCTTTCGCTGGCGACTGCGACCACCGCTTCGTCGCGATAGATGAAGCCGGGGCGGATTCCGGCTGGATCGCGACAGACGAACAGGTCGCCGTTGCCCACCAGGCCGGAGAAGACGAAACCGCCGTCGAAGCGTTCAGTGGCGTTTCGAAGGACCCGGATGAGATCGATCTCCCTCGAAATCTCGTCGGCCAGCTCCCGCCCTTCGAGATTTTGGAACGAGCCTTCGCCCATGCTTGCGGAGAGGGTCTCGTGTTCGCGATCGAGGTAGTAGCCGATCTTCTCCAGCACCACCTGGGTATCCGAATCTCCGACGGGATCGAGCCCGTAGCTCAAGAGCTCTTCGAAGATGTCTCGTGAGTTGGTGAGGTTGAAGTTGCCCGCGACCGCGAGGTTCCGGCTGGCCACGATGTTCTTGCGCAGGTACGGGTGACAGACGTCGGTGGATCGGCCGCCATGGGTGCCGTATCGAAGGTGCCCGAGCATGAGTTCGCCCAG
>NYSY01000090.1 GCA_002683215.1 Planctomycetaceae bacterium | reverse complement strand
GCTCATGCCGATCACCAATGCACTCACCACCGAGATCAAGCGGATCTCGATCCTCGACGAGCACGGCCAGTTCGACGCCGAACTCGGAAAGGACCTGATCCCCAACGACGATCTCATCCGCCTCTACGAGGAGATGACGCTCTGTCGAAAGCTCGACGAGGTGGCCTTCAAGCTCCAGCGTTCGGGCCGGATGGGAACCTACCCCCAGAACATGGGCCAGGAGGCCAACTCGCTCGGCGCCGCCTACGTCCTCAACCAGGACGACTGGCTGGTCACCTGCTACCGCGAGAACTGCGGGCTCTTCCACCGCGGACTTCCCCCCGAGAAGATCCTGCTCCACTGGATGGGCGACGAGCGTGGCAACAACATCGATCCGGCGCTCTGCCTGACGCCGATCGCGGTGCCGATCGGCACCCAGATGCTCCACGCGACCGGACTCGCCTGGGCAAGCAAGTACCGCGGTGAGAAGCGGGTCGCCTGCACGTTCTTCGGGGACGGTGCGACCAGCGAAGGCGACTTCCACGAAGCGATGAACTTCGCGGCCAACCTCGACATCCCCGTCGTCTTCTTCTGCCAGAACAACCACTGGGCGATCTCCGTTCCCGGTCGGATCCAGTGCTCCGCCCCGACCGTCGCGCAGCGGGCGATCGCGTACGGCATGGACACCATCCAGTGCGACGGCAACGACATCTTCGCGGTCGTGTCCTGCATGCGGAAGGCCGTCGAGATGGGTCGGGAACACGGTCGCCCGTTCTTCGTCGAAGGCGTCACCTACCGACTCGGTGACCACACCACGGCCGACGACGCCCGTCGCTATCGCGACGAGGAGGAGGTCGAGCTGTGGCGACAACGGGATCCGCTGATCCGGGTCCGCGGCTACATGAAGGAACTCGGCATCTGGGACGACTCGAAGGAAGCCGCGCTCGCCGAAAAGGTCGAGGCCGACACCGCCGGGATCGTGGAACGCGCCGAGAACATCGACGCCCCGGACAGCGACGACTTCTTCAACGCGATGTACGCCGAGATCCCGCCGGATCTCGACCTTCAGCGCCGCACCCGACGAACCAGCTCGATCGGGCAGGATCCCTCGCAGATCGAGTCCACCCAGGCGACCAACGCCTGAGACCGGACGGTCCCCTCTTCACCGCACCCCCCGGGACGACCTCGTCCCGATTCCAGACGGAACGCAACCGATGGCCAGCCTCACCCTCGTGCAAGCGATCAACCTCGCCCTCGTCCAGGAGATGGAGAAGGACGATCGCGTCCTCCTGCTCGGAGAGGACGTCGGCATCAACGGTGGCGTCTTCCGCGTCACCGAAGGGCTCCAGAAGCGGTTCGGTGATCACCGGGTGGTCGACACCCCGCTCGCCGAAAGCGGGATCATCGGAACCTCGATCGGCCTCGCGATGGCGGGCCTGCGGCCCGTCCCCGAGATCCAGTTCGACGGCTTTCTCGGCCCCGCCTACGACCAGATCTGCTCGCACGCCGCCCGCATGCGAACGCGGACCCGCGGCGGCTTGACGGTCCCGCTCACCATCCGCGTCCCGGTCGGCGGCGGCATCCACGCCCCCGAGCTGCACAGCGACTCCCCCGAGAACATCTACATCCACCAGCCCGGCCTCAAGGTCGTGATGCCGAGCTCCCCGTACGACGCGAAGGGCCTGCTCATCGCGTGCCTCCGAGATCCGGATCCCTGCATCTTCTTCGAGCCGAAGCGGATCTACCGGGCGTTCCGGGAAGAGGTTCCCGAGGATGAATACGTGCTGCCGATCGGAAAGGCCCGCACCGTGTGCGAAGGCGACGACCTCACGATCGTCAGCTGGGGCGCCAGCGTGGTCCAGTGCATGCAGGCGATCGAGAAGAGCGAACGGAGCATCGAGCTCATCGACCTCCGGACCCTCTACCCCTTCGACATGGAGGCGGTGGAGACCAGCGTCCGGAAAACCGGACGGTGCGTGATCGTCCACGAAGCCCCCAAGACCGGTGGATTCGGCGCCGAGATCGCGACCCGGATCATGGAGCGTTGCTTCCTGCACCTCGAAGCGCCGATCCAGCGGGTCGCCGGCTTCGACACGATCATGCCGTACTACAAGCTCGAACTCGAATACCTGCCCGACACCGAACGCATCGGCCTCGCCATCGACGAGATCTCCGCGTACTGACCACGATCGTCGACGCCGACCCGAACCGAATTCCCAGCGCATCGAACTCCGGATCCACTCCATGGCCGCCACCAAGCAACCCGCCGACAAGTCGCACTTCATCCTTCCCGATCTCGGTGAAGGCGTGCATGAAGCCGAGCTCATCAGCTGGAAGGTCAAACCCGGCGATCCGGTCAAGGAACACCAGACCATGGCCGAGATGGAGACCGACAAGGCGTTGGTCGAAGTCCCGAGTCCGTGGACCGGCGTGATCGACGAACTGCGCGGGAACGAAGGTGACATCATCAACGTCGGATCGATTCTCGTGACCTACAAGGTGGACGGTGGCGGCGCGACCGCGACACCGGCCGAGGACGCCCCCGCGGAGGCCTCGCCGAGCGACGATTCGGGCGAGGATGACCAGGGAACCGTGGTCGGCACGATGAGCGGAACCCTCGAGGTGAGCAGCCGGTTCTCGCGAAATCCCGAGCACGAAGCGGTCGCGAACGGGGTCGCCGCGGAAGGCAAGGCGATGGCGACCCCCGCCGTCCGCCGCGTCGCGCGTGAACTTGGAATCGACATCGACCACGTCCCGGGCACCGGCCGCGGCGGCCGGGTCACCGCCAGCGACGTCCACGCCCACGCGTCCCTCGGTCGAAACGGGGCTCCCGCGGCGAACGTCAACACCGACGCGACCGACGCGGCGGTGATCACCGCCGCGAGCCTCGCTTCGCCGCCCCGCGATCTTCCGCCCGTCTCCGCCGACGGCATCAAGGAGCGGATTCCCTTCCGCGGCGTCCGCCGGAAGATCGCCCAGGCCCTTGATCTCTCGGTCAAGACCGCGGTCCACTTCACGGTGGTCGACGAAGTCGACGTCACCGAGCTCGAGGTCAAGCGTCGCGAGTACGCGAAGGTCCTCGGCACCCGGCTCTCACTCCTCCCGTTCATCATGACCGCGACGTGCCGGGCGCTTCGCAAGCACCCCGCGATCAACGCGAACGTCGACGACGCCCGGGAGGAGATCCTCATCAAGGACGTCGTGAACCTCGGCTGTGCGGTCGACACCGATCACGGCCTCATGGTTCCGGTGATCGGAAATGCCGATCGACTGTCGCTCGTCGAGCTGGGCCAGGCGGTCGCCGACGTCGCGGAAGGCTGCAAGAACCGGACGATTCCGCGGGAGCGGCTGACCGGCGGAACCTTCACGATCTCGAACGTCGGCAGCTACGGCGGGCGATTCGCGACCCCGATCATCAACTATCCCGAAGTCGGCATCCTCGCCGCGGGGCGCTCCTTCGAGAAGGTCATGGCGAAGGACGGCATGATCTTCGCCGGCACCGCCCTTCCGCTCAGCCTCTCCTGCGACCACCGCGTCGTCGATGGGGCCGAGGGTGCGAGATTCCTCAACACCGTGAAGCGACTGCTCGAAGATCCGGGGTCCCTGCTCGCCTGAGTCCGCGTCATTCGTTCGCCGACCTCGTCGAATCGCGTCGCCGCCTCGTGAAGCACGAAGCGGCGACGTTCCTGATCGACGCCATGACGGCGGCCGGGCCCGCATCGACCCGATCGACATTCGATAGGCTCTTCATCCATGCAGGATCCTGACGACCATGATCACGGAGCGGGGGATGGCGATGATCGCGCGGGTCGAGCGCGTGCGGAAGATCTTCGGACCGGTCTCACCCGACTGGGACGACCCGACCACGGCTTCGTGAACCCCGCGATCACCCGTGCCTCGACCGTCACCTTCCAGACGGTCGCCGAATTCGAGGATGCGCTCTCCTGCGATCTTCAGAACGGGCCGTACACCTACGGACTGCTCGACACGCCGACCGAGCGATCGTTGGCGCAGGCCCTCGCATCGCTCGACGGCGCGGACGGTGGGATCCTCGTCGAGAGCGGCCTCGCCGCCGTCGGGGTGGCCCTGCTCGCCTTCGTCGAACAGGGCGATCACGTCCTGATGGTCGACTCCTGCTACGGGCCGAGCCGGATCATCTGCGACGGGCTGCTCGCCCGGCTGGGCGTCGAAACCGAGTACTACGATCCACGCATCGGGCTGGACGGTCGGCCCGGAATCGAATCGCTCCTTCGGGAGAACACCCGGCTGGTCTTCATGGAGTCGCCGGGATCTGTCACCTTCGAGATGCAGGACGTCCCGGCGATCACCGCCGCCTGCCGGAAGCGGGACATCGTGACCGCGATCGACAACACCTGGGCGACGCCACTCGGATTCCGGCCGATCGAACACGGCGTCGACGTCGTCATCCACGCCCTGACGAAGTACGTGACCGGCCATGCCGACGTCATGCTCGGCGCGCTGACCGCCCGCACGCGTCCGATCTGGGATCAACTCAAGACGACCGCCATGGATCTGGGGCACGGCGCCAGTCCCGACGACGCCTGGCTCGCCCTGCGCGGCCTGCGGACCCTCGCGGTGCGCCTGGACGCCCAGGAGGCCGCCGCGCTTCGGGTCGCCCGCTGGCTTCAGACCAGGCCCGAGGTGAAGCGGGTCCTCCATCCCGGACTCCCCGAGGACCCGGGGCACGAGATCTTCAAGCGCGATTTCGATCGCGGCTCGGGGCTGTTCGGCATCCTGCTTCATCCCGTCGAGGACGAAGCCGTCGCCCGGATGCTCGAAGGGATGCGGCACTTCGCCCTCGGCTACTCCTGGGGCGGCTTCGAAAGCCTCCTGATCCCCCAGCATCCGCTCACCGAACGAACCGCCACGCCCTGGACCGAGACCGGGACGCTCCTTCGAGCGTCGATCGGTCTCGAGTCGACCGATCACCTCGTCGACGATCTCGCCGATGGCCTCGACCGACTCGATCTCTGAATCAACCTGGATTCGAGTCGAATGGATCCTCTGTGGAGCTTTCATCCACCGACGACTCCGGCGCTCGAACGATGTTCACGCCCTTTTCGGTCGCGACCACGATGGATGTTTCATCGGACGACACGGTCATCCACTGGATGGCGTGATCGAGTTGAAGAAGCTTCGCGATCGGCCTGGATTCCTCGGGGCGTGAGATGAAGAGCGCTCCATCCTGACCGGCGGAAAGCACTCTCCTTCCAGCATCGATGAACTGTACGTGCGTCGCATTCGAAAGATGTCCCGCAATTCGACCGACGTACTCATCGCGTTCGAAATCGAACACCGCGACGTTCTGCGGACGCTCGCGTCCGACCACCGCGAGCCGTCCGCCGTCGGGCGAGAAATCCATGTCGAAGTCGTAGTTCACGGCCGAACGCTCCGGCGACCAGGTGATATCCCACGAGTCGAGGTCGAGCTTGCCCGTCTTGCCATGCCGCGTGGCGGAGATGATCGCGATCTCCCGCGTGGAGGGACTCATCGCCATCCGGCGACGGATCGACGGTACTTCGTGGGGACGGTCCGGCGTCGGGAGCCGGGCCGTCTTCAGGACCTCGCCATCCACGTCGACATGCGACAGGCGTCCATCGCTGAATCCGACGACCACGCCGCCATCCGGATGACGCAGGATGTCCGCGACGGAGCCGGCGGTGATGACGTTTCGCGATTCGCCAGTCGACGAATCCACGATCCAGAGGCCCGAAGACCTGCAACCCACGAAGCAGACGTCATCTTCGACCCAGCGAACCACCGTGGCCCTTCCGTCCATGACCGGAAGTCCACCGGCGGAACCAGTGTGATCCCAAACGCCCGATTCCGCGTCGCCGAAGTGAATCAGGCCGTCCTCGTCCATCACCACGAAACGGGAGCCGTCCGGTTCGAAGTCGCAGGCCATGGGCCGTCTGTTCTCCGGAAGGGTGAGAACACCATTCGAACGTCGCCACTTCCGAACCGATCCATCCTTTCCCCCGGTCCAGAGGTGATCGCCATCCCTGCCGATCGCGACGGACCAGACGTATCCCTGCGAACTTCCGATCATCATCGTTTGTTCGCCGGTCAGAATGTCGAAACTCCGGATCGAGTCGTCCGTGCCGACCGTATGGACGGATCGGCCGTCGGGATCGAAGGCGATTCCGAAGACCCCAGCCTTTCCTCCCAGAAGTTCGTGCTCGACCGTCCAATCCCGCGTACGAAGGATGACCGTACGACCATCGCCGAATCCGACCGCGACCAGTCGGTCGTCATCCGTCTTGTCGACCCGGATGGCCAACGATTCGATTTCGAAGACGGGTCCACCGGGGTTCAGGTCGGAATCGAAGACGAGGACCCGGCCTTCTCGCGTGCCGACGATGATGCGTCCGTCGGCCAGCCAGACCCCGCTTCGACAGCTTCGAGAACCCGTGTTCGTCTGTCGAAGCAACTCGAGTGTCGGAACGTCGAGCACGTAGAGATTGCCCATTTCACCGACCGCGAGAAGCTCCTCGCCTGACGGTGAAGACACAATCTCCCCGATGGGTTCGGGCAACATCGTCATCGCGACGCCCACACCGGTGTCGAGGCGGACGAGTCTCACCCGTCCATGAAGGTCGACGTTTGCGATCAGTCCCCGCGATTCGATCACCGCATGTCGCCACCCGTCGGTCGGTTCCAGCCATGGTGTGAACCAGATCTCGTCGCCAGTCAATGAATCGATCGCGAAGAGCCCCGGATAGTTGGAGACGATCAACCAGGCGTTGGGGCCGCCTGGTGGATTCTCGATCAGATCGAGGTCGATCACGTCGCCCGAGAATCCGGTGATCGACATCACGCTGGGATCGATGTCGGCGGCCAGCCAGCGATAGACCCAGCCACGTTCCGCCTCCGGAATCGCCTCGAGTCGAATCTCCATCGACGCGATGTCGCCCGCGGCGTGCGCGGAGATCGCGGACGCCAGATTCGCCTCGGCGGCGGCACTCGTCGCGGCGCGCCGGAGGCTGGTTTCGCGATCCAGCATCACCGACAGGATCACGACCGTCGCGACGACGATCAGCATGATCGTGCCCACGAGACCCGCCGGAACCGGATTCCGACGCGACAGCCGCCACAGTCGCGCGGGCCTGCTGATCGGCCTCGCGAGGACCGGAAGCCCGCTCGCCCACGATTCGAGTTCGAGGCCGACGGCTTCGACCGACGGATACCGATCACCCGGCGACTTCTCAAGCATCTTCCGAACGACCTGCTCGAGATCACGGTCGACCTCGGGTACATGTCGTCGCAGCGTGGCGGGCTCGAGTGATCGAATGCGGCGGGCGGCTTCGACGATTCCGCAGTCGACGAGTTCGTAGGGCATCCGGCCCGCGAGCAAGAGATAGACGACGACCCCGAGCGAATACTCGTCGGTTCGAACGTCGACGCCATCGATCCCCACATCGATCTGCTCGGGGGCCATGAACGGAACGGTGCCCAGAACCTGACCGGGCATCGTCGCGAGGGTATCGACCCGCGATGACGAATCATCGAGACGCGCGATTCCGAAGTCGATCACCCGAACCGAACCAGCCCCATCGACCAGGATGTTCGCGGGCTTCAGATCCCGGTGGATCACCCCGCGGCCGTGTGCGTATCGAATCGCCTCGATCGCCTCTCGAACCAGCTCGACTCGGGCGGCGATCCCGAGGCCCTCCTCGGCCGCGTATCGAGTGATCGGGCGCGCCTCGGGAACGAATTCCATCGCCAGCCAGGGCGACTCCCGTCGACCGATCGTGACGGAGCCGGAGGCGAGCACGCGGGCGATCCCGGGGTGTTGGAGCTTTCCGGTGATCTCGACTTCACGCTCGAATCGCCGCCGCATTCGGGGTCCCGCGAATCCGCTCCGAAGCACCTTGATCGCGACCACCCGATCCGGCCGCCGCTGCCTTGCCTCGAACACCACGCTGGTCCCCCCGGTACCGATGAGCCGGACCAGTTCGAAGTCCCCCACCCGGCTTCCGACCAGAGTGTCCACGCCACCCTCGACCGCAGGGCCGGACGCCGTGGGTTCCTCCACGATCGTCGCCTCGACGAACTCGAGGATCTCGAGCACTTCGTCCCGGATCGAATCCTGATCCTCCGCAGCCATCACGTAGGCGGTTCGATCGGCACGCGGAAGCACGGTCGCGGCGTCGAAGAGCTCGCGGATTCGGACACCGCGTCGGGAGGTTGCGTCGACGGACGAATCTTCGACCGGTCCGGACTCGCGGTCGTCGAAGTTCAATCCTCGTCCGCCTCGGCGAGTCGGCGTTGCAGAAACGCCTTCGCGAAGGTCCAGTCGCGGCGAACTCTCGAGACCGGAATCTCGAGAATGGCGGCCGTCTGCTCGTTGTTCAATCCCATGAACCAGCGGAAGCGGGCGATTTCCGCCGCATTCGCGTCGATCTTGAAGAGATCGTCGATGGCACCGATGAGCCCCCGCGACGCGATCTCCGTGGCCCGGTCGTAGTCCGCCAGCTCCCCGGCGAGGATCGACAACGAAATCGGCGCCTTTCCACCACCACGCTTGAGCGCCTTTCGCCCTCGTGAACGATCGATCAGAAAATGCTCCATCGCCCGGATCGCCGCCCCGAAGAAGTGGCGGCGGTTGTCCCAGGACGTCGGTGCGTTGCGAGCGATTCGAAGGAAGACTTCGTGCACGACTTCCGTCGGGTCGAGTCCGCCCTCGCCGGATCCTCGCCTCAGCGAGTTTCCGGCCATGATCCGAAGATCATCGTAGACCATGACCCACATCTGCCGCGCCGCGTCGTCGTCGCCGGTCAATGCGTCGTTGAAGATGGAGGTGAGTTCCGCCAAGATCGTTCCATGAAGGGTCTGTGGTATGACCTGCCGCGAGAAGAGATGAATAAAATAAGCGTTCCGAACTCGAATTCTCCGCCATTCTCCGCCAAATCGAGGATTCGACCGATGGTTGACCATGGCGACATCGATGGCCCGAAGATGAAGGTGCCCGGACATGCATGAAGAAATCTGGAAGTGGCGACCTCTCCGTGCGGGCGGACTTCGTCTGGACGGCGGAGGCATGTTCGGAATCATTCCGAAATCGATGTGGTCGGGTTGGACGGCGCCCGACGATGAGAATCGGATCGGCCTCGCCACGAATTGTCTTCTCCTTGAAAACGGTTCGAGGCGGGTGCTCGTGGAGACCGGATGCGGTGACAAGTGGACGGCGCGGGAACGATCCATCTACGGTCTCGAACCGAGGACCATCGTCGACGCGCTCCTCGAAGAGGAGGTAGACCCCGATTCGATCGACACCGTGATCACGACCCATCTCCACTTCGATCATGCTGGCGGACTGACCACCTGGGATGGCGCGGATCCGACCGAGATGAGCGCCTCGGGAACGTCGCCCCGTCCGGTCTTCCAAAACGCCGAAGTCGTGGTGCAACGCCGTGAATGGGAAGACGCGCTCGCGAATCGGAGCACCATGACCCGGACCTACCTCCGGACCCATCTCGATCCGATCGCCGATCGGGTGCGCCTGATCGACGGAGACGCGGAGATCCTTCCGGGAATCAGGGTCGAGCCCTTGATCGGTCACACCTGGGGCATGCAGGGCGTGTTCGTCGACATCGAGGGTGGCGGCCTCGTCTTCCCCGGCGATCTCATGCCGACGATTCACCATGTTCATCCATCAGCCAGCCTGGCCTACGACATGCTTCCGCACGAATCGATGCGGACGAAACTCGGATTTCTTCCTCGCGCGGCGAAGCACCGGTGGACCGTGGTGCTCGATCACGAACCCGATCGGCCGGTCATTCGGATCGCCAAGGACGAAAGAGGTCGATTCGTGATCGATCCGGATTCATGAAAGATCGATCGACCATCGTTTAAATCGTTTAAAATCCGTTTGAACGGCCGTTTTCCGACGACCTTGACGGTTTCAGGAACCTGACCACGGGCGTAGACGGTATGGAGCGGATGGAGAACTTCGGCGGCGGCATCAGCGTGCCGCCCGAGTCTCCATTCCCCCCTTTTTCGGAGCTGATCGATCATGAAGAACATCAACGGCATCGGTATCGTCGCGATCGCACTTGCGGGCGGAATCACGACCGGACTTCTCGGTCACGGAACCCTCTCGGATCCGCCCAGCCGGATCTACCGGGCCTGGGAGGGTGGATGCATGACCAACCCCGATCCGTTCCTGCAGGGCCTGATCGACGAGGACGCCGACGCCTGCTGGAACTGGAACGAACTCGTCAACTTCGCGCCCGCCGACACCTACGACCAGTTCGACGTCCCCTACGACCAGATCATCCCCGACGGTCGCCTGGCCAGCGCGAACAACCCGCGTTTCTTCGCGTTCGACACCGTGAGCGATCAGTGGCCCACGACACCCGTCGAGCCGGGATCGTTCGAAATGACGATCTACGCGTCGACCCCGCACAACCCCCTCAAGATGTACGCGTTCGTCACCACGCCCGACCATGCATGGGGACAGGAACCGCTTTCCTGGGGGAAGATGCAGCAGATTCCGGTCGGTCCGATTTCGCTCGAGGGCAACGAGTACACGTTCAGCGTGACGCTTCCGCCCCGGGTCGGCAAGCACTCGATCTACGTGATCTGGCAGCGGATCGACCCCGTGGGCGAAGGTTTCTACATGCTCGCCGACGTTGATTTCGGCGTCTGCAGCGATACCTGCGACTGCGTCAGCGATCTCGATCTGAACGGTCGGGTCGACGGTGGGGACATGGGACTCATGCTGGGTGCGTGGGGCGGCCCGGGAGGCGACGTCAACAACGACGGCGTGACCAACGGCGCCGACCTCGGAATGCTCCTCGGCGAATGGGGTTCCTGCAGTCCGGATTGTGATGCCGACGGCGTGTCGGACTACGACGCGATCCAGGCGGGTGCCGCGGACTGCAATTTCGATGGAATCCCCGACGGCTGTCAGGAACAGGTCGACTGCGACGGCGACGGGGTCTGGGATGCCTGCGCGATCGCCGCCGGCGACGTCGAGGACTGCAACACCAACCTGATCCCCGACAGTTGCGAGATCGCGGACGGCTCCGGAGACGTGGACGGCAACGGCGTGCTAGACGAGTGCCAGATCGACGGGTTCACCTATGTCTGGACCGTCAACGACGACTGGGGGACCGGCTTCACCGCGGATCTCACCATCGAGAACGACTCGGGACAGTGCCTGAGCGGGTGGGAGGCCCTCTTCGCCGCGAAGACCTTCACCGTGGATTCGGTCTGGAACGGGAAGCTGGTTCCTCGCGATGACGGCCTGATTCGAATCGTCAATGAAACCTGGAATGGAGAGGTCTGCCAGGGGCAGTCGTTCACGATCGGGATGCTGTGCTCCGGATCACCCAGCCCACCGGTGGATCTGATGCTCAATGGAAGCCCCGTGGAACCGGCTCCCTGATCACCCGTCCGGTATTCGATCCACGAAGCGACCACAAACCGAGGTACCGCCTTGCCCCAACCCCGGGCGAGGCGGTACCTTGCGTTGATGCACCGCCTTTCCAAAGCGTTGGTGGCGACGATGTTCGCCCTTCCGTTCAGCGACACCGCCATCGCGTTCGCCCAGAACGCACCTCGGGACCCCACCATCGGGACCCGGTCGTCCGTCTGGATGGGCTACTTCGTCGCCGCGGTGTTCGCCGGGATCCTTCTTCTGCTGACGCTCTTCCCGTCGAAGCGACAGCACGAGGATCTCTGAATCCATCCCGATTCCCAACCGGATCCAGGCGTCGTCCGCCCGTCACGAGGATGACTCGAGCGATGCCTGGCCACTGGAGCAACTGAATGTCACCTCGCAGCATCAAGGGCCTGCTCGTCCTGAACGGACTGTTGGTCGCCTCCGTCGCGGCCATCACCTTCTCCCCCACCGCCGACGCCCAGCAGCGGTATCGCGGCAAGTACGCGATGGTCGCGGGACGCGCCCAGGGTTCATCGCCGTTCATCCTCTACATCGTCGACCAGAACTCGCGACAGCTCGTCGCGGTCCGGTACGACACCTCGAAGAAGGTCCTCGAAGGTATGGGATACGCCGATCTCGCCAAGGACGGAGTGGTCGCTCGACAGGGCGGCAAGTGACGCCGAACGGCGAACAAGGAACCCGACACATGAACCACGACACCGACCGAGCAAACCCTTCCGAAGGCCCCGGCACCTCCGGTTCGCTCAGCCCCTCGGCCGCGATCCTCTGGGCCTCCGCCTTCCTTATCGCGACGCTCGCGATCTTCCAGGCCGGACATCTCTCACCGAACCCCGCCTTCGCGGGCATGGCCACGACGACCGACGAGGGCTTCTCCCTGGTCACCACGTCGAGTGGCAACGGCCCGAAGGAGAACCCCTACGAGTTTCTCTACGTGATCGATTCGAGCGACGAGAGCCTGCTCATCTACTCGATCCCGAACGCGAACAACCCGTCGGCCAGCAAGCTGGTCCTGATGGGCGGCGCCAACCTCCCCCGACTCTTCTCCGCGGGCCGCGGCGGCTGATCGCCGTTCACAATCGCCCGGATCCCGACCGTCGCGAGGGCGTCGCCAACGCGACGCCCTCGCGTTCTTTCGACGCCGAATTCCCTTCACCCGAGCCGCCTCATGAGACACCGAACCGTCGATCCCGTGATGGCCCACCGCCGTGCCGCTGAATTCACGACCCGTTCGATCAAAAACGAGTCCAAGGTGGAGGCACTGCGACTCGCCATGTCGATGGTGGACCTCACCACCCTCGAAGGGGCGGATACGCCCGAGAAGGTTCGAAGCCTCTGTGACCGAGCGGTGCGACCGATGCCGATCGATTTCGAGCCTCCCCTCCCCCGGGTGGCCGCCGTCTGTGTCTACCCGAGCATGGTCTCGACGGCAAAAGAGCGCCTTGGCGACTCCGGGATCAAGATCGCGAGCGTGGCGACCGCGTTTCCGAGCGGTCAGGCCCCCCTCGAGACCCGTCTCGCCGAGGTTCGGGCCGCGGTCGAAGCAGGTGCCGACGAGATCGACATGGTGATCAATCGAGGCGCCTTCCTCTCGGGAAGATATGACGAGATGCAGGCGGAGATCGTGGCGGTCAAGCAGGCCTGTGGACCCGCGCATCTGAAGATCATCCTGGAGACGGGAGAGCTCGGAACCCTCGACCAGGTCCGGCTCGCCTCCGATCTCGCGATCGAAGCGGCCATCACGGCCCCATTCTCGGATTCCGGAATCGCAGATGGGGAGATCTTCATCAAGACCTCCACCGGCAAGATCTCACCCGCGGCCACCATGCCCGTCGTCCTGGTGATGCTCGAGGTGATCCGGGACCACTTCGACGCGACCGGAGTTCGGATCGGCATGAAGCCCGCGGGCGGGATCCGAGCCGCGAAACCCGCCCTCCATCATCTGGTGATGGTCCGTGAGACGCTCGGGTCGGCCTGGCTGACGCCCGGACTCTATCGATTCGGCGCCTCCAGCCTGCTCGATGATCTCGGACGCCAGTTGCGCCGCCAACGGGCCGGTCGATACACCGGATCCGGAGACGTTCCCGGAGCATGAAGTCCGACAATGGATGGCGCTTTCGATCGAATGGAAGTGCGGAAAAATCGCCCTCCTGACGCTAGGATGTCGCATAAAGGGTTGGAATCGCTCTGCGATTCCCGTAGTATCTCCGTGCTTGTATTCGTTCGGCGGTCCAACCGCTCTTTCCGAGCCATCTCCCCCCCGAGACCACCGATCACCATCAAATCGCTCCGGCGCCAAGCCGGAGCTCGATTTTGCAGAACCGTTCAGCAACCCCCGCGTCATCACACCCATGTCCAGCGCTGCAGTGAAAGAACCAGACTACATCCAGGGCTACCGGGTCCTCAAGCACATCGGAAGCGGTGCGGCCAGTGAGATCTACTGCGTCTGCAAACCCGATACCGGTCAGGTGTTCGCGCTGAAGCACGTACTTCTTGAAGAGAGCGACAAGGACGACCGTTTCCTGGTCCAGGCCGAGAACGAAGTCAAGGTCTCGAAGAAGCTCACGCATCCTTCGATCCGTCGGATCCTGAGCGTCGAGAAGGTTCGACCGAAGGGTTGGACGAGAACCGAAGTCGCGGTCCTGATGGAGCTGGTCGACGGGCAGTCGATGGACAACCTCGTCGACCTCGGCACCCTTTCCAAGATCCGCATCTTCCGGGAAGTCGCCGACGCCCTCGCCCACATGAACGACAAGGGCTTCGTCCACGCCGACATGAAGCCGACCAACGTCCTCGTCACCGAAGACGGCTCCGTGAAGGTCATCGATCTCGGCCAGGCCCATCCGATCGGCAAGGCGAAGGAACGAATCCAGGGCACCCCCGGCTACATCGCACCGGAACAGGCCGAACTGGAGCCGCTCACCGAGCGAACCGACGTCTACAACTTCGGCGCAACGATGTACTGGATGCTCACGCAGCGAGAGGTCCCCACCCAGTCCGCGGGTGGACGCGGAAGCCAGGCCGCCAAGCTGCCCCCGCCGGCGCACACCATCGCGACGGGAATTCCCGCGGATCTGGGCGAGCTGATCAACACCTGCGTCGAACCGAACCAGTACGCCCGCTGGAAGAACCTGCACGCCGTGGTTCGGAAGCTCGACGCGGTCATCAAGGATCTGCAGCAGAAGCGGGCCGGCTGAACCGAACGCGATCACTTCCATCCGACGCTCGACGACGATGCGCACGCCATTCGAAGGGGTGCGTCTTCGATTTCAGTGATTCGGATTTCAGGACTTCAAGGTTTCGTGCCGGAACCGAGCACCGGAATCGTGGTCTCGTACCGATCGTCCTGCCAGACTCGGAATCCGCCGAGAAAGGCGTTCGTGTTCTCACCGAGCGTCACGAAGGAGGGGATCTCGTCGGGGTGCTTGGCGATTCGCTTGGCGTTCCCACCTCCGAGGCAGATCACGTCCGGGAGCAGGCCCTCCTTGAAGATCCTCACCGTCTCCCAGACCTCCTTCCGCCAGGCCTTCGTTCCGAGGTCCTCCCGACTCGCCTCTCCGACGTACTGCTCGAAGGACCGTTCGTTCTTGAACGGAAGATGACCAAGCTCCATCGGCATGACCACGTGGTGGGCGATCATGCAGGTACCGAGCCCGGTGCCGAGCCCCAGGAAGAGCATCTTTCCGCTTTCGTAGCTGCCGACCGCCTGCATCGCCGCGTCGTTCATCAATCGGATCGGAACCCCCTCGAACGCACCGGCGAAATCGAATTCCTTCCAGCCGGGTCCCAGATTGACCGGTGACCTCAGAATTCGTCCATCCTTGATCGGCGAGGGAAAACCGATGGTCATCACATCGAAATCATCCGGGGTCCGCATCGCATGGATCGCCTCGACCATCTGCTCCGGCGTGAACTCGCTTCCGCTGGGCGACCGCCGCCTGGCGTCGGGAGTCTCGCCTGAAAGGAGGGTCTTGATGTGGCTGCCACCGATGTCTACCGAAAGAATTCGCATGTCGTGATTCCGTGATCGTTTCAATTCCGGACGCCGCCCGAAGCCGCATCCGAATCGATGAACACGGTAGCGGGTCCGACGAACCGGTACGAGACGCGGTCGACGGGTACCATCGACGACGTCCCGCCCCCGGCGACCCTCGGAGAGCCCGAATGACCGTGAACAGCGACTGGACCTACGCCCCCGCACCCGAGCGGGTCGATCCCGAAATCGCGGAGCGGCATCGATTGTTCATCGACGGCCGTTTCCTCTCGAGCCGCGGACGTCGGACCTTCGAGACCGCGAATCCGGCGACGGAAGCCGTGCTCTCGGAGTGCGACGAGGCGAATGCCGCCGACGTCGATGCGGCCGTGGCCGCGGCACGAGCCGCCTTCCGAAAGTGGTCGAGAACGCGTCCGCAGGAGCGCGCCAAGCATCTCTACCGGATCGCCCGTCGGATCCAGGAGCGATCCCGGGAACTCGCGGTGCTCGAGACCATGGATGGTGGAAAGCCGATCCGGGAGAGCCGGGACGTCGACCTGCCACTGGTCGCACAGCACTTCTTCCACAACGCCGGCTGGTGCGACAAGCTGAAATATGCGTTTCCCGGCGCGACCGATCCGAAACCGATCGGCGTCTGTGCCCAGGTCATTCCGTGGAATTTTCCCCTGCTCATGCTCGCATGGAAGATCGCACCCGCGCTCGCCTGCGGCAACACCGTCGTCCTGAAGCCCGCGGAGACCACCCCGCTGACCGCCCTCCGGTTCGCGGAGATCTGCGAAGAGTGCGAGCTGCCGAAGGGCGTCGTCAACATCGTCACCGGCGCCGGAGAGACCGGACGGCTCCTGGTGGAACATCCCGACGTCGACAAGATCGCCTTCACCGGTTCGACCGAGGTCGGCAAGCGGATCGCCGCATCGTCCGCCGGCACCGGAAAGCGGCTCACCCTCGAACTCGGCGGAAAGAGTCCGAACATCGTGTTCGCGGATGCATCGATCGATCAGGCGATCGAGGGAATCGTCCAGGGAATCTGGTTCAACCAAGGGCATGTCTGTTGCGCGGGGAGTCGTCTCTTCGTCCAGGAGTCCGTTCTCTCCGAGGTGATCACGAAACTCGAGCGGCGTCTGTCGACGCTCCGGGTCGGCGATCCGCTCGACAAGAACACCGACGTCGGTGCCATCAATTCCGGCGCCCAGCTCGCGACGATTCGCGACTACCTCGAGCGTGGGCGGGCGGAGGGTGCGACCATGCACGAACCGAGCGACGCATCCCTCCCCGACAAGGGGCACTGGTGTCGTCCCTGCTTCCTCTCCGACGTGCAACCGAGCCATGTGGTGGCCCGCGAGGAGATCTTCGGACCGGTGCTCGCGGTGATGAGCTTCCGAACGCCGGAAGAAGCGATCAGCCGTGCGAACGACACCCGCTTCGGACTCGCGGCGGGCGTGTGGACCGACAAGGGCAGCAAGATCTTCGAGATCGCGAGCCGCCTGCAGGCGGGCGTGGTCTGGCTCAACACCTACAACCGATTCGACGCGACCAGCCCCTTCGGTGGCGTCAAGGAAAGCGGCTTCGGTCGCGAGGGCGGGCTTCACGGCCTGCGTGGATACCTGTCACTCTGAACGAGGCGGATGCGATCATGGCTCGAGAACCCATCCTCAAGACCTGGAAGCTCTTCATCGGCGGCGCCTTCCCGCGCACCGAGAGCGGACGCACCATGATTCTCTGGGGGGCCGACGATCGCGTGGTCGCCCACTGCTGCCAGGGCAGTCGAAAGGATCTTCGCAACACCGTCGAACTGGCACGCAAGGCGCTCCCCAGATGGTGGGCACGTGACGCCTACAACCGGAGCCAGATCCTCTACCGCATCGCCGAAATGGCGGAAGGGCGGACCGCGGAACTCGTCGATGCGATCCGGTGCGTCCCGGAGGCAGGCACCGACCGAGCCCCCACCGCCGCCACCGCCCGCAAGGAGGTCGCCTGCGGAATCGACCGACTGGTCGCGTTCGCGGGGTGGTGTGACAAGTTCCCGCAGGTGATCGGTTCCCGAAATCCGGTCAACGGGCCGTACCACGACTTCACCATGCCCGAACCCACCGGGGTGTGCGGCGTGATCGCCCCGAACGAACCCTCGTTCCTCGGCCTGGTCTCCCACCTCGCCCCGGTGCTGGCCGGCGGAAACGTCGCGATCGCCCTCGCCAGCGAGACGAACCCCCTTCCTTCGATGGTTCTGGCGGAGATCTGCGCCACCAGTGACGTCCCCGGCGGCGTCGTCAACGTGCTCACCGGCTATCGACGGGAACTCCTTCCCGAGTTCGCGGACCACCGGGACATCGACGCGATCGGCGGCGCGACCGAAGGGAACGAGGAGCGAAGACTGCTCGAACTCGGCGCGGCCGACAACATGAAGCGGGTGCGGCTCGAACACGCCGCCGAGATCGACTACCACGACGACGATGCCCGGCACAGCCCCTGGACCATCGAACCCTTCACCGAGATGAAGACGATCTGGCATCCTTCGGGAAGCTGAATGCGCTCGACGTCGACCCGTCATTCTTTTGATTGCTTCCATAGCCGATCAGGAAAGATCCAAGAGAACCCACATGCTCTTCACCATCGCCATCGTGCTCATCCTTCTCTGGCTCCTGGGCCTGGTGTCCGGTGCGGTCATGGGGCAGTTCATCCACATCCTGCTGGTCGTGGCGATCGTGCTGATCCTCGTGAGACTGATCGGTGGCAACGGCCGGAAGTGATTCCAGATTCCCCAGGACCATGGACATGATCGACCTCGATTCGAAACTCGCGCTCTTCGACGACCACTGGTCGCCTCGAATCGTCGCCGCGCTGAATGGGCAGGAGGTGAAGCTTGCAAAGTTCCTCGGGGCCTTCGACTGGCATGCGCACGCCGACGAGGACGAGATGTTTCTCGTGCTTCATGGTTCCTTCACCATGGAGTTCCGTGATCGATCGGTTCGATTGGGACCCGGACAGATGATCGTGGTCCCGAAGGGCGTGGAACATCGCCCCGTCGCCGAAAAGGAGTGCGCGGTGATGCTCGTGGAACCGGCGGGAATCGTCAACACCGGCGATGCGGCGACGAGTGAACGCACCACGACCGGCAAGTGGATCTGAGGGTTCGACCGCGATTCAGGGGGTCGAGGTGGCGTCGGCCTGATCGGATTCGACAGGGGCGGGATCAACCTCGGGTGACTCGTCCGGCTCAGCCGGCGTGGTCGCGGACGGCAGAAGACTCGTGAACGCCTCCGAACCGAGGATCGCGTAGGTCCATGCCACCGGGATCCAGAAGACGAGTGAGATCGCCGCCACGCTGACCAGGCCGTGCACCGACGACGGAAGCAGCCTGAAAGGCAGGGCGGCGATACGGGCGATCCCTGAAGGGGTCTGCCCTGGACAAGGCGTTGGAGATCCTTCGACCGGCAGCATCGAATCTCTCTCGGAGGGCGAGTCGACCGAAGCCGGTTCCCGCTCGACTTCCGGGAGTGCCCCCGGTGAATTCGATCTGCCATCGGATGTCGCGGCCGGGGCGGAGACTTCTTCCTCGTCGATCCCTTCGAATTCGGATGTCGCCGGACCAACAGAAGTCGGTGGAGCCGAATCGGTCGGCGATGTCTCGGGTCGTGGCATGTCCATTTCGACCCTGGTGAGCGGATCACCCGACGAGACGGCGTCGACTTCACCGGCCGTCGACCGGAGCGGCGGGTTTCCACCCATGGCGTCCAAGGACGCCACTGCGGATCGCTCCGCGGCTTCCGCCATCGCGATTTCACCGGGGTCCACCGAAGACGCTGGAGCTTCCAGCATCGCCGAGGTGGAACGGCCTTCCTCGGATTCCTCGGCGATCCGACTTTCCATCAGCGCCTCGAGCGCTGCGGCGGGGCTCGCTGCTTCAACATTCGTCGCGTCGGTTTCGGTCGGCACCGAGGCCTCGCCGGTGTCCTTCTCGTCGGCACTCGAAGCCAGCGGGGAAGAGGACGCCGCTTCGACATGACTCGGCACCCCGAAGAGATCGACCAGTGGGCCCTCGGACCCGAGATCGCGGGCGGCCGGGCCACGCTTTATTCCGCCCGCCTGCATGCCCGCATCCGACCCTGACTCGTTCGTGGACGGATCGGCATCCGCGCCGGCGCGATCCATCATCTCATCGACCGCTGCCTCAGACGCCGCTTCGACGTCCTGCTCGGGGTGGGTTGCGGCCGCTACCGGCTCGCCGAGCAGTGAACGAGCATCCCGAAGGACGTCTTCGACCAGACGCTCGGGCGTGGGACCACCTGCTGTGAGGTTCAGATCCGAATCGGCATCAGAAGGCGACGTGAGGTTTTCTTGTGGAGAGTTCGACATGGCGACCCTTGTTCATCGGCACGAACCCACCTCGACATGCGTGGAACGAAGTTTCCGATGCGGTTATCGAACCTCCGGGGTTTATCCCCATCTGGTGCACCGGATGTGGAGAACCTCGCCTCCGCCGGGCGTTCAGCCGCACAGACGTCGCTGCCAATCCAAGTCGAATGCCCAACTGGATTTACGCCCGATCTGGCCGGATTCAAATGAGGATTTCGCCGATGTCCACGGACCATGCTGGATGATTCAATGATGAGCAGGAAGGCGACGGCATCGACCGGCGCCGATCGTCGCGAAGCGGAACGGGATTCGATCTCCGTGGAGGTGGTGCTTGCGTGGCACTTCAATCCGGACCAGCCCGTTCGCTATCGATCCGTCGACCTGAGCGACACCGGAATCCGGATTCGATCCTCGGCCCCGCTCCTCGAGGGAATGACCGGAACCCTGAAGACGATCCTGCCGGAAGGCCGGCATGTCGACCGGGCGGTGATGGTCGTCTGGGCCCGCGCTGGAGGCGATGATCCGTCCCTCGGATTTGAAGCCGGCCTTCGTTTCTTCTGACCGCTGCCCGGGTCAAGGGGATCGAACGCTCGCCAGGATTCCGCTTTTCGTCGTCTCGACCCTCATCGATCCATCTCGTGAGATCGTCACGGTGCTCGCACCATCACGGCAGGTCACGAACCGGATCCGGCGCCGAGATGCCGCATCGAATCGATCCGATTCCAATCGAAGCGGACCGGTCGATTGAAGGATGATCCTGGGTTGCACGGCCTCGATCAGATCGACGACCACCGGACGCCAGCTTCCGTGGTGGGGAATCTCCATCACCCTCGCTTGAAGCGTCGAATCACGTTCCATCAATCGGACCACGCCCGCCGTCTCCAAGTCACCGAACAGGAGAAGATCGGCGATCGGACCATCGCCTTCCGAATCCGGGGATGCACCATGGACTCGAAGCGATATCGACTCGTCGTTGGTTCTTCGAAAATCATCATCGATCTGCGGATGCAACACCAACCAATCGCCATCGGGGAATGGAATCCGATCCATTCGATTCACGATTCGCAATGCCGCCGCATGATCGATTGCTTGGAGAAGACTGGAATGTTCCGGTGCATCCGGTGTTCGGTGTATTCGTCGAAGAAACGCGGGCGTCACCACGATCGATTTCGTGGGAATCAGACCGATCAGGGCTGCGATCGCACCATGATGATCGATGTTGGCATGTGAAACCACGATGCCATCGAGACGGCGGACTCCGAGCGACCGAAGACCGCGAAAGATCGTGTCTGCACCGAATCCTGGAATGCTCGAACTGCCGGCATCGAAGAGCACCGTCGACCGTGGAGTCCGGACCAGAATCGCGGTCCCGTCACCGACCGCGAGCATGTCCACCCGAAGCCTGCCATCGATCGATGGGCCGGTGGATGGCAGCATCGGGATCGTGACCAACGCGAAGAAGACGCACCCGGCGGTTCGACGTACTCCGCGATGCATCACGAGGCCTGGGGCGGTGACGCCGAGGATCGTCGCCGCGATGGTCCATGTGGAACCCGGATCAAGCGTCAGGATGACCGGCGAGACATCGGCGATCCGGATGGCGACCTCGCGAATGATCATGTCGAAACCGACGATCGCTGGTGAGAAAACGCGCCCGAACGCGGGTTCGATCATCGCGATGATCGAGATCGGCACGATGAGCACGAGAAACGCGAACATCAACGGCGCCATCAGGATGCTCGCGGGAATCAGAGCGAGCGGAACCATGCCGAACCGGGACTCCACGATTGGAAGCGTCGCGAGACAGGCGACGATCGACGCCGTCGCCAGCTTCACCCAACGATCTCGGAACATGCCCGGTCGACTTCGTCCGATCGAATCTCGAGCTCCGAACCATGATTTTCTCGCGCCTTGCAAGGAGAACGCCAACGCCGAAGTCGCGACGAAGCTCAACTGGAATCCCGACCACTCGATCCAACCCGGATCGATCCAGAGCATGACTCCCGCCACGATCCCGAGCAGGGGCAGTGCGCCGAAGGCCGCCCCGATCGCAGCGCCGGTCAGTATCGGAACGATCATCGATGCCGCTCTGATCACGCTCGGGCTCGACTCGACGAGCATCACCCCGCCGATCACTGAAGCCGCGGTGGCCATGCAACGAACTCCTCGTCCCACCCCCATCCAACCGAGAATGAACCATGGAATGGACGCGACGACGGCGAGATGCAGACCGCTGATCGCAAGTAGATGAGAGAGGCCCGAACGTCTGAAAGCCACTCGTGTCCGGTCATCGATTCGACCACGATCACCAGTCAGGAGGCACCAGAGAAGTGAATCCTCGTCCACGACACCATCACTGAACGCCGACATGGCGTCGATGCCACGACGAAACCTCGCGCGTATCTCCGACCGAATCGCGATCGGCCAATCGACGTGGATCCGTCGATCCAGGCCGACCACGGGACCGATGAGCCGAGCGTCTGGAACCAGTATCAAGACGGGGCCCGACGAAAGAAGCCGCCGACCTGATCCTGGATTCAGCGGCCGCCCGACCGGAATCAGACGACCCAGTACGGCAACCCGAACGCCCGGTGGAGCAGAAGGCGGCCCCGAGGTGATCCGGACCCGGATCTCATCGCCGGGATCCAGTGGCAGGGCGGGATCCCCGAGGCCTGAGACGGAATCGACCCGCATCGTGGCGACGTATGAGCGGTCGTGATCGGAATCACGCCGCCCCGGTCGATCGAATTCGGGTCTTGCCGCGTCGAGGAACGTCCCCTCGATTGATATCACGGATCGGCCATGCCCGGGGTGGTCGGGCCATCGGTCCGTGTTCGCATCGAATATCGCGATCACGGCGTAGACCGATGCGATCGACAACAGTGCCAGGATTCGAGCTCCGTGATCCGACGCACCAACGCGAATCAATCGAACGAGCCCGAAGATCGCGACCGCGAGCGAGAGGGTGACCGCCGTGTCTTCAAGGCGTACGGAACCGGCTCCGGCGATCGCGCAACCCGTCGCCGTACCCGAGAAGGCACCGACCCCGAGAATGATGCCGAACCACCCTCCATTTCCGTCATGTCGTTTCGTCACGGACGACGAGGGTATGCAGGATTACACACGCCCCGGGCGAAGCGGCGGAAACGCATGAAGACCGAAAAAACCAGACCCTGAACGAACCCGTCAGCCGTGAGATGCCTTGATCAATGCCGCAAGGGTCGCGGCTGCAGCACCTGATCCGATCACCTCGCGGGCACGCCCGATTCCCTGCTCGAAGGAATCTTCAACCCCCGCGGCGACGATTGCGGCCGCCGCGTTGAGCAGCGTCATGTCGAGTGCCGGTCCCCGTTCTCGATTCTGCAGCAGGTCGAGAACCAGCGTCGCCGCATGATCGAGATCTCGGACCTGAAGCGATTCGACGGTCGCGTGTCGAAGCCCGAGCGCCGCCGGATCGATCTCGTACTCCGTGACTTCGCCGTTGCTCACGTCGGCGACGTGGGTCGGTGCGCCGATCGAGCACTCGTCGAGTCCGTCGCCGGAGTGAAACACGAGCGCCCGCACCGTACCGAGCCGCGCGTGGGTTTCGGCGACCAGACGAACGAACCGATCGTCATACACACCCATGATCTGACGGCCGGCACCGGCGGGACTGGTCAACGGGCCGAGCAGATTGAAGATGGTCGGGAATCCCAACGCCTTTCGGACGGGCATCGCGTGCTTCGCCGCCGGGTGGTGGTGGATCGCGAAACAAAACGCCACGCCCGCGGATTCGAGGCAACGAAGCTGAGCCGGTCGGCCCGCGTCGACATCGACGCCCAGTCGCTCCAGAACCTCCGCCGAACCTCGCCCGGTCCGAGACCGGTTCCCGTGCTTCGCGACCTTCACGCCGGCGGCGGCAGCCACGATGGCCGCCGCCGTCGAGACATTGAAGGTCTTCGGGGCCCCGCCGGTTCCGGCGGTGTCGAGCAGATGATCCGGGTCGACGCCCGTTTCCAGACGATCGACCTTCTCCCGCATCACCGTCGCCGCGCCCACCAGCTCGTCGACCGTGGGAAGGCGGGTCGCGAGAAGCGCGAGCAACGCACCGATCTCGGACTCGTGGGCAGCCCCGGTCATGATTCCCTCGAATGCGGACCGCGACTCCGATTCCGAGAGCGTCTCGCCGGCGATCAACTGCTTCAGGAAGGGCGTCAGATCACCAGGGTGGTCGGGCCGCCCGAATTCGGATGGGCTCACGGATCTTCGCGGGTCATTCGAATGGGTGTGCGGCATGCGTCCCATTGTAGATCGAACGAGTGCGATGGAGCACTCCCACAAGTGGACTGCCGGCTCGTCCGAGACCGGTACCACATCGAATACCGAACCGGTCAGCCGTCGCATTCGGGGAAGTTCCCCGACAGTGCCTTCGTACGGCAGGATCCGTCCCAGGCAATGATGCAGCAGTACGGGTCGACCTCACAGATGGCTTCGCAGCACTCGGCGTTGCTACAGCCGGGCGTTCCGTTCGACTCGTAGCAAGAGCCTGATTCTGCGCCCCCGCAGATTCCACAACCACTGATTTCAATGCTTCGGCACTCGCCCTCGAGACAGTAGTTCACGGTGCATTCGTCGCCGTCGTCACAATTCGTCACCCCGTCACATGGCGACTCGGCACACTCTCCCCATGCTCCAAGAAGAGATCCCAGGTCGCTTCCCGTGATCAAGCCGTCCAAGTTGAAGTCGCCACACTGGATGATGTCGGAGGGAGGCCCACCAATCCTGCCCAGCATGATCCCCAGATCGCTCCCGTTGACGAAACCGTCGCCGTTGAGGTCGTGTTCACAAACAAAGCCGCACAACTCCGACTCCATCCCAAGCAGTGGTCGGTAGGACTCGAGCGTGCACCGCATTCTGCGAATCTGCTCATTGGTGAATCCGGACATGCATGCTTGCCAGGAGTAGTTCATGAAATTTGAGGCCAGGCTAACTTCTCCACAGAAACTACTGCTTGAACAATCGAAATCCGGCACGGACTGAGGCGGTGTATCACAGATCAGATCGCCCGAGTCGAGGCAGCTCGATGATCCACAGCCACCTTGGAACGTGTGGAGAAGGCCGAGATAATGACCGACTTCATGGGTCAGGATCCGTCCGAGATCCTGTGGTGGCCCGTAAGTACTGGCTTCACCGAATACCCGCCAGTCGATGACCACCCGGTCGTCGATATCGCCCGCCGAGCCAGAAGCTGGAAATGCGTTGACGTATCCAAGCGGACCTCCNGCACCGTATTCGTGTACACGTTGAGGTATCTGGTTGGATCCCATGCGAGATCGTTCCAATACTCGCCCTCGTCGTTGAACCAGACGGTGTTCTTCGAACGCGTGATNCCCGTGGTCGGTGCTCCCGAAGGATCCTGTCGAGCGAGGACGAAACGAAGAGAAGCCGATGGNGTCTCCGGGTCGCTCGCCACGCCGGTGCCGGCGAAGTCGTCGTTGAGGATCACCATCTGACGTTCGATGGTCGCTCGGCCGATATCCCCCAACGAACCGTCGTCGTTCATGATCACATGCACGACGACTGGAATCACGAAGCTCCTGATCGACGGATCGTATTCATCGGCGGGATTCGTCGAAGTCAGGCTGCAATCGCCGAAACCCGCGATTCCATCANCTCCNGCCGGANGATCCGGAGCAGGGNTGCCGCATCGATGNTCAAGTCGCGGATGTGCCACACGCCAGGATTCCCAGGAATCGAACATCCGGCCNCGGTGCTGGATCCGACCATCATCATGCTGCCAAGGTCGCGAAGGATCGATTCGGTAGGTCGACTTCNGAGATGAGACGGTNGTTTTGGANGATGCTCGGTCTCCAGANGCGAGCGCCAGCCCTGCNACNCCAAGGNNGAACACCAGGCCAAGGGACCACATGGATTCCGATCTCATAGCAAGCTCCTGTCTTCGCTTGTCCTGAGTATGGGCGCCGAACGANNGCCGATCAATGAAACCGCCGGGAGGANTTTCGCATCTCGGTTATCGGGACNAGTTCACCCTTGATTCAGCCCGCTGGACGAGGAAGAAGCCCCGACACGCTCACGGATGGGAGTGTCGGGGCCTCTGGAATCTCGAACCCGGNTCNTTCAGTCACAACCANTGAATCGGTCGAGCAGGATGCGAAGGTCTTCGNTGTCCGTGNCGCCGTTGCCGTCGAGATCCCACNCGCCGGGGCCGCGGTCGATCCCATCGAGAAGATCGATGAGATCGGCAGCCTCCGGCGAATGGTCGTCGCCAAGCCCGAACCCGGTCTCGGCCTCGCCGACGAAGACCACGATGGCGCGATCGGTTCGACAGACCCGGACATCNTCACGGGTGCCGATCGGCATCTCGATGGAATGGAAGTCGCCGAGCATCGAATCGGAGATGAGGATCACGAAGACCCCCGATGCCAGCCGTCGTCGATCGGCGACGCGAAGTTCAAGCACTCCGGCGAGGGTCGATTCGCCGCGAACGACNACCAGGTCGTGCTCCAGGATCGGCACTTCACCGTCGATCTCGATGACCAGTCTGGCATCCGCTTCCTGACGGTACCCCGTCTCTGAAACGACCAGGCCGTCATGATCCGCCACGACGAGCAGATCCCGGTTGACCAGNCGGGGATCGGTCTGGATCTCGACCTCCTGCGGATCCTCGCCTCGTGGTCGATCACGATCCTCGACCGCGACCGAACGTGCGAACCCGGATGACCAGTAGGTCAGAAGCAGACCCATGTCGGCACCNTCGACGACACCGTCACCGTTGAGATCCGCTGGACAACCCGGACAGGGNCCCCAGGAGACGAGCATGAGGCCCATGTCGGCGCCGTTGACCAAGCCATCGCCATTCAGATCGCCGGGCGTGTTCTGGTTGGGGACGACGCCGATGATCTCGACGTCGTCGATGTTCCATCCGCAATAGACGACGGAACCATCGGTGGTNCCCATCACCCATCGGATCCGAACATCCGACCGACCATCGGCGACGGCCGAGATGTCGTATTCCACCTCGACCCACTGCGAATCGCTCGAACTCCCGCCCGAGTGCGCCCAGACCGATGTGAACGGGCCGTCCCCGACCGAGATCTCGATCGCGGCCTGATCGTAGCTGGCGCTCTCCACGCCGAGCCATCGCTGGAATCGCAACACGGTTCCGCTGACGTTCGAGCAGTCGATCGGNGTGGTCGTGAGATTGAACTCCGGCATNCCGTTTTCGTAGTCGCCGTTCANGTTGTAGCCGTACACGGCATCACCCGTCGCACCGGACGNGGGATCCGGTCCGCCCCACGCACCACCCTGACCGGTCGGTTGTCCGAATGCCCAGTCACCCTCCGTCGTCCANCCGGGATCGACGTCGAAGTCGAANCGATGCACGACTTGGGGACCGGACGCCACGACCACGGTCACCACCGCGGGACCCGAGGGGCCGCCTTCCGGGGGCGTTCCGCCGTCGTCCGCGTGATACACGAACTCCGCGACACCTTCCCAGGCATCGTTCGATTCCATTCGCAGGTGCGGACCCGAACCCCACACCACGTGCGGAACCGTGGTGATCAGCTCGCCCGTCGCGAGGTCGCGAAGATCCCGTTGNGGCAGGGTGTCGACAACGAAGGTCAACGCCTCCAGCGGCCCATCGTCCGAGGCCTGGAGCGTGATCTCCACGGAATCNCCAGGCGCCATCGTGAAGGCGAGATCGCTCGCCACCGGCGGACGGGGAAGACAGCCGCTGCTGGCATTGGAGAANTCCGCCGGAATGAATCCCGCCTGCACGCCGGTTCCGTCGGAGAGTCCGACCACCGCATCGGCGACATCGATCTGCTGCCAACCGATCTCGATCTCGCCCGACGCATGGAGCACGATCTGGAAGGTGTTCTCGTTCGAAGTTCCGTACTCGTTCACACCGACCCAGCTGATCGCGAATCGGTTTCCGAGATCACGATACGAGACGGCGCCTCCCGCACTCGGATTGAGATCGTCGAAGAGCGCCGAAATCCTGGGCAGGCCGAAGTGGTTCGAGATCGACTCGCCATAGGCGGTGTCAGGCGCGCCGAAGGTCAGGTATCCGTTGCTTCCCACGTACACCGAACCCCAGGATTCGCCGTAGAACGGGAATCCGAAGGGAAGCGAAACCGATTCGGATGCATCGTCCCCGAGGGAGATCGACACGCCGCCGGATGGGTTCACCGGAAGCGTGGTGGCGGTCTCCGCGCACGGTGCGAAGACGTCCGCGGTCTCGATGGGAACGAATCGAAGCGTCGAATAGGCGAGATCGAAGCCGCCTGAGAACTGCTCTGCGAAGTAGTCGATCGCATCGGGTACGGTGAATTCGAAGCATCCCGACCCGTCCCCGAACTCACCGACGTTTCCGGCGGCATCGGTGATCGTGATCCTGAAGTAGTAGGTGAAGGTGTCCTCCAGACCACCGATCACGACGATCTGGTCGGAGGCCATCGAAGAGCTCGAGGTCTCTTCAACGAGGGAATCGCAGGAGAGCCCGTACATCACCGAGACCCGGACCGGTTCGGCGGAGACGATGCGGATCGACGCGGAGTCCGGGCCGAATTCGACGGTCTCGACCGATGCCGGCGCCTGAATCGTCCCGTCGACGACCGCGGTGTCTACCAACTCGACGTCGGTGCCACCGCCCGCGTCGTTGGCGTCGCGGTACCGGACATGGATCGACGAACCATCGACCGCATACAGGCCGAATCCATCCGGGTCGGAGGTGAGTTCGATGGACCCGAGGAAATTCGCCGCGGCGGGATCGACCTCCGTGAGGACGGTCTGGAATCCCAGCGGATCGTCATCGCTCCAGACGTCGACCGCGATGGTGTCGGTGACGCCATCGTCGGTGTTCAGATCGCAATCCACGACCGTGATCGGGACGATCGTGTCGGGACGTACGAACGAACGCCCGAATCCGACGATGCCTGTCGAACTGCATGACGTCGGGCTCGGCGACGCGACCAGGCCGTACTCCTGCGGGCCGACCGGGACCGCATGGCCCCTGACCCGGACCCGCCACGCACCGGTGGCGGGCGCGTCGACCGACACCTGTTCCATGTTGTTTCGGCGATCCTCGCCACTTCGAGTCGCCGGAGCACCGGGATCCGACGGATCAATGGTCCACGAGAACCACCGGTTTCCGGAGGGATCGGTCACCACCAGGTCGAGGTCGTTGACCAGCGCGTTCAACGCCAGCGGCGTCGCGGGTGAATCGTCCCAGGCCAGGGTGATTCGAAGTTCCGCGTCGCCCGGCTCCACGATCACGAGGTATTCGTCCACCTCGCCGTCGCCGATCTCGTTTTCGATGACGGCGTCCGCTCGCAGTGCATCGATCGCCTGGCGAGCGCGAATCGTGCCGAATCCATACTGGCAGTCGGGACCGGGGTTTCCGAGATCGTCGCCCGAGTTGGCAAGCAATGCCTTCAGGGAACTGTTCCTGATGTCCCCGCGGTCCGGATAGCGCTGTCGCCAGTCCTGAATGATCAACGCGGCGATGCCGGTCGCGGTCGGCGACGCCATCGAGGTCCCGCAGTAGCTCGAATATCCACCACCGGGCACGGTGCTCGTGACACCGTTGTCACCGTCGCTCTGGCAACCGGGGGCTGTGATGTCTGGCTTGATGCGGCCGTCGTCGGACGGTCCCCAGCTGGTGAAGGAGGTGATCGAGTCGTCGTTCGAATTCGTGGCACCGACCGTGATGTGGTTCTTGGCGCAGGCGGGCGGCGCGGTGGTGTTGAAGAATTCACCACACCGATCGGTCTGGCGTTCGTTCCCGTTGGCCCAGACGATCCGAATCGGAGCCCCGAGCCCACCCCGGACCACCGAGTCGATCAGGTTGCTGGTGACTCCGTAGTCACCGGTCCACTCGCAGGGGAAACCGTTCGGGGCCGTGTTGGTACCGATGGAATTGTTGGCGACCACCGCGCCGTAGTTCAGAATCGCATCGCCGTAGTCGGCTTCGAGATCACCTGGGTCGGTGTAGAGGAAACCCTCGGAAAGGCCGCCCTCCTGCTCGAATCCGTAGCTCTCGATGGTCACCCCGGGTGCCATCCCGGCGTTGGTCCCGCCCGAATTGGCCCCGTCGCCGCCGACCGTTCCCGATACATGCGTGGCGTGACTCGACTGACCACTCGAATCACGGACCGTGAGACGTCCGCCGAAGTCGGGATGCGAAGCATCCGCGAAGCCGCCGTCGTACACCATCACCGTGACTCCGGAACCATCGAGCCCGTACGGGGCCTCACGGACCTCGTCGACCTGGGTGTTGGTGCGGTTCGAATCGTTGTTCGTCTCGAGCGGGGGCAGCGCCGGCTCGATCCAGAGCGTGTCGCCGAATGCGGCCAGCCGGTCGACGGACGACATGCGAAGCCGGACCATCAGGCCGTTCACGGTGTTGATCCGCGACTGGATCTTGCCGCCGACCGCCGCGATCGTCGCTTCGAAATCCTCGAGATCGACGTCCGCATGGGCGATCGCATAAACCGCGATCTCGGGATCGCTTGCGGCATCCACCTGTTCCGCCAGTCGACGGATGTCGAACTCCCGTCCGCCCATGAACGCGTCGATCGCATCGTTGGCCACCGTCCAGGCGGGAATCCGTCCAGCCGCGAGGTACGGATGGATCTTCGCCTCCGTCGGGAGTTCGCCGATCCACTCCAGTCGCGAAGCGATCGAATCGATCGAATCGACCGCCGATGCGTTCGTCACTGCGATCCAGACCGTCGGTGAGATGCAGGTGGTGAGGCGAAGTCCGTCTCGTTTCAATGCCGACTTTTCGAGGTCGGTGGGAACCGAACCGAACCGAACCACGACATGGCGATTGGATGTTCGCGTCGAGGATTCACCGATTCGAACGGCGCGTTCGGCATTCGAAATCGAAGGCATCTCGAGGATCGCGTTCCGCAGTTCGATTCGAGTCGGCGAGTCGGATGCGACCGCGGACGCGGCGATCCCGATCGAAAGGAGACCGGTCAGGAGGTGGTTCTTCAAGGTTTGCTCCAGAATCGATGATCGCGATGCGGTGGATCGAACGCCCCGAATGGACGCCGCGATCGGATCTTCGGTGGTTCTCATTATGACCGAGTCGAAATTTGAATGCACGAACCTTTGGAAAATGACGGCCCGAAGCGTGGTGAGAACCCTGATGAGGCTCCGCTGTCACCGATCGGCGGGGGATGCGATGAAAATCCCATGTCGATGCGGCCCTGTATCATCGTCGAAGGAGTGGCTTTTTCCCGCTCGGTGATCGCCTCGACGGGCGTCGGTGGTGGCTGCGACCGCGCCGAACCACGGGGCGCCTCCCGAACATCGCGCTGATATCCAGATCCTTCGAGCCTTCCGATCCATGGGCCCATTCGAACGAAAATCAGATGGTGATCGCGACTTGATGATCCGGAGGCTCTTCGATGAAGCGGTCGAACTTCCCGCGGACCGGAGGACGACCTTCATTCATGAGGCCTCCGCTGGTGATCAGGATCTCGAGACGTCGGTGCACGAGCTTCTTTCGGAAGTCGAGTCCGAGATCGATGAATTCCAGGCGTCGCGGTTCAAGCACCCGCGAATCGGGACCACGATCGAATCGAACGGCGGCGGATGGCGGTTGTTGGAACTGATCGGTGAAGGTGGTCACAGCCTCGTCTTTCGCGCCGAATGGTCCGGGCCCGAAGATCGATCGACCGAACGAGTCGCCGCCATCAAGATCTTCGACACGAGGCGCACGGGCAGAAAGACGAGCAGCCGTTTTCGAACGGAAATCGAGACACTCCGGCGACTGGATCATCCCGGGATCGTTCGGGCGTTCGAAACCAATCTGGACGGTGACGGTACGAACCTCGATTCACCGTGGATCGCGATGGAACTGGTTCCCGATCCCCGCTGGATCAGCGACCTGACGCTCAACACCGGGGCGGGCATGGATTCCATGGAGGCCTCGCTGGATCTTCTGCTGGAGGCATGCGACGCGATCGCACAGGCCCATGCAAGGGGAATCGTCCATCGAGACCTCAAACCGAGCAACCTTCTCGTCGGATCGGACGGTCGCGTTCGCGTGATCGACTTCGGCATCGCCCACCTTCAGCCGGATCTGCGCCGTTCGAGCATGCAGCGAACCATCGAGGGTTCCCTCCTCGGCACGCCGGCATACATGGCGCCCGAACAGGTCGACATCTCCCTTGGTCCGGTGTCACCGAGGACCGACGTCTACGCGCTTGGCGTGGTGGCGTTTCGAATGATCACCGGGCGGGCGCCCTACGAGATCGGTGAAAATCTTCTGGCGGCGGTGCAGGCCATTCGGCACGTTCCACCGCTCGACCTTCGGAGGATCTCGCCTTCGACGCCTGAATCACTGGTCCGGGTGATCGAGCGCGCACTCTCGAAGGAACCCAGCAGACGGCAGTCGGACGCTTCGGCGCTGGCCTTGGAGATTCGAACCGCGCTGTCGGAGGGAGATGCGTTCCGAAGCATGCGCGAACGAGGGCGATCGAGCATGCTCCTTCCGGTGGCGGTGGGAATCCTGCTCTTCGGCGTCCTGATCGGTCTTCTGGTTCGATCGGACCGAAACATCGAGGATGCCGTCAGGCCCGTCCTGGTCTCGGTTCCGGACGATACGCCGTCGATCCAGGAGGCGATCGCGATGGTCGGTGATGGGGGCCGGATCGTCGTGCATCCCGGCACGTACGAGGAGTGCCTCGTGATCGAATCAGGATCCGCATTCACTCTGGAATCGACGGGCGGCGCCGAAGTGACGGTGATCCGACCGGCCGTCTCTGAATCGAGTGTGCTCCGAATCGGAAACAGAGTCGATTCCCGAACGAAGATCAGGGGCTTCACGATCTCGGGAGGATCGACCGGAAGTCGATCGCCCGCCGGATTCTGGGTGGGTGGTGGCGTCTACCTGCATAACAACGCCGCTCATCTCGAGGATTGCATCTTCGACCAGAATCGGTCCACGTTCGGTGGAAATCTCTATGCGATGAACTTCACCGGTCGAATCGAACGGTGTGTCTTCGTTCGTGGCTTCGCGGACGCCGAGGGGGGCAATGCCATGTTCTTCCGGGGTCAGGCCGAGATCCTCGACTGCGACTTCCTCGATGGATGGACCTCGGGCGATGGAGGCGGCGTCAAGACGATGAGTGGATGCAATCGGTTCCATGGATGCCGGTTCCTTGGAAATCGGGGTGACCGCGGAGGTGGCATCGTCCACTTCAACGTGGAACACGAGCCGTCACAACTGCATATCGAAGAGTCCTTGGTCACCAGAAATCACGCCTTCGAAGGCGGTGGCATCTGGGTCCGGTCCGCGACCAATCCGCTGATTCTCACCGGAACCGTGATCCGGTCGAATCATCCTGATGGGATCGGTGGTCCGCTGGGCCTTTCGGTGGATCAGCCCGACGCCGAGGACTGCTGGCGTGATTTCGATGCCGATGGGGTGGTCGACGCGCGCGACATCGGTGCCCTCCTCGATCACTTCGGCCCGGCCGGAGGATTTCCAGGCTATCTCTACGATCTGGATGGCGACGGTTCGACGGATTCCAGAGACCTGGCCATCATGCTCGAAGGATGGGGGTCCTGTCGATTCTGATCGGATTACACCGCAGTTGGTTGCTCGACCTTCTTCGAATCCTCAAGCCCGCTTCTTCACCTTCTCCATCGCCAGACGGGCTCGTTCCTCGCGACGCGGCACGATCGAGGTGACGATTCCCAGGCGGCGGAGCAGTCGAACCTCGAGGTGAGTCACATCCAGTTCCCACCAGCGGTGACTCACGGTGCAGCACTTCGGATCGTGATGGTGGTTGTTGTGCCAACCCTCACCGGCGCTCACCAGGGCGACGAACCAGTTGTTCCTGCTCTCCTCGTTCGTATCGTGATTCCGATATCCGAAGAGATGCGCAAGACTGTTGACGCTCCAGGTGATGTGCCAGACCAGCAGCGTCCTGACGATCACGCCCCAGACCACGATGCTCGCACCGAACCAGAGTCCTTCGGTGACGCCCCAGATGGCGGAGCCGATCCCGAAGGCGACGACGAAGAAGAGGATCGCGTGAATGGTGTAGATCACGGCGATCCGCCAGGACCGTCGCTCGAGCCACATGTAGAAGGGATCGCGGAGGACGTCGCGTGCGTACTTCTCGTAGCTGCCGGCGGTATGCAATGCTCGATTGAACACCAGCAGCCAGCCCATGTGCCCCCAGAACGCACTCACCAGGGGGCTGTGAGGATCTTCCTGTTCATCACTGTGTGCATGGTGGACACGGTGGGTGGCCACCCATCGGGCCGGAGTGTCTTCGAAGGAACACATCGCCAGAAGGACGAGCAGATGTTCGAACCAGAGCCGGGTCTCGAAACTTCGATGGGTCAACAGTCGGTGATACCCCATCGTGATCGCCTGACCGAAGAGATGAACGCCGATGAGACAGATCACGACGCCGGTCCAGGAGAAGAACGCCGGTACCAGACAGAGAAAGCCCAGCAGATGGATGGCGGCGACCGGGACCACGTACCGCACCAGCGCCGTGGTCGGGCGGGTCGCAACGGGTCGTTCGATCGAAGTCGGCTTCTGTGGAGCCGGCGGAAAAGGCGTGATGGTGGAAATGACTTGCTCTCGGGAGGCGGCGGGGCTGAATGACCCCCGCGATCGGTTCTGAGATGATAGGTCGCCCTCGGACCTCGGGTCGAGTTCGATCAGGAGGAGCCACGATCCCGGGCCTGGGCGATCAGGCGTTTCATCCGCTCGTGGACGTCCGCCCGCTCGGGGCTCAGACGCTCGGCCTGCTCCTCGGCGTGGTAGCTGGATCTGACCAGCGGACCGCTTTCGCAGACCTCGAAGCCCGCGGCGAGCGCCGCCTCGCGAAGTCTGGCGAACTCATCGGGGTGCACCCAGCGATCGATCGGAAGGTGGTTTCGGGTCGGCTGCAGATACTGGCCGATCGTGAGAATGTCGCAGTCGCTCCAGGCCCGCACGTCACGCAGAAGGTCGAGAACCTCGTTTTCGTGCTCACCGATCCCCAGCATGATTCCCGTCTTGGTGACCAGCCCGTTCGCCTTGAACTGCTGGAGGACCTTCAGGCTCCGATCGTAGCGAGCCTGTGGTCGGACCGCGGGGTGCATGCGATCGACCGTCTCCATGTTGTGGCTGATGATCTCGGGACGGGCGTCACACACGATCTGGATGTCTCGTTCCACGCCCTTGAAGTCCCCGACCAGCACTTCAACGCTCGTTTCAGGACAGGCTTCATGGACCGCCTCGATCGTCTCCGCCCAGATTCGGGCACCGCCGTCCCGCTGGTCGTCGCGATCCACACTCGTGATCACCACGTGCTTGAGATTGATCCTGGCGAGTACCTCGGCGACCCGGCGTGGCTCATCGTCGTCCACGGGCATGGGCTTCCCGGTCTTGACGTTGCAGAACCCGCAGCTCCGCGTGCACGTGTCACCGAGGATCATGATCGTCGCGGTACCACGCTCCCAGCACTCCCCCATGTTCGGACAGCTCGCCTCCTGGCAGACGGTGTGAAGCCGGTGCTCGTCGATGAGCGACTTGAGATTCCGGTAGCCCTCGCCCCCCGGAACCTTCGCACGGAGCCAATCCGGCTTCCGCCCCACCCGCATCTGATGGGCATCGCCGTTCTCCAGGACCATGCCGGTCAACGAGAGGCTGGCGGTCCCGAGGGTGGACCGGGCCGTGTCCCCTCCCAACGGTCGAGGATGTCTGGCCAGCGTGCGTCCGATCGCGGCTTGGCTCGCAACCGTGGCGTCTCCGGTCGAACTCGCGGTTCGGCCGTTCGTCTCGGGATCGGATTCGGCGTTCGATTCGATACTCATGGCGCGTCCCCCATTCTAGCACCCCCCCGGGTGAAAATCGGCGTCCTTCCGTGCCGGACTCCCCTATTCTCCCCTCATGAGCATCGCAACCGCCGTTGAATTCCGAGAAGCCGTCCTCCCGAACGGTCTCACCGTGCAGGCCGAGATCGTCCCGGGGGCGATGACGAGTGCCGCCGGGTTCTTCTTCCGAACCGGGGCCCGCGACGAGGCTACTCCACTGATGGGCGTCAGCCACTTCCTCGAGCACATGATGTTCAAGGGGACGGAACGGCGGACCGCCGAGGACGTCAATCGCGGATTCGACGATCTCGGAGCGAACCACAACGCCTTCACCACCACCGAGGTCACCGCGTACTACGCCCACGTCCCCTACGACGCATTCGACGACGGACTCGACATCCTCGCCGACATTCTCCGGCCGTCCCTCCGAACCGAGGACTTCGACGAGGAGAAGGGCGTGATCCTCGAAGAGATCGCGATGTACGACGATCAACCCTTCTGGGTCCTCTTCGAACAGGGGCTCGAGCGATACTTCGGAAAGCACCCGCTGGCCCATCGGGTCCTCGGCACCCGGCAGACCGTGGGTGATCTCCAACGCGACCAGATGAAGACGTACTTCGATCGACGGTACTCCGCCGACAACGCCGTGCTCGTCGCATCCGGCCGAGTCGATTTCGATGAACTCGTCGGCCGGGCGGAGACGCTCTGCGGACACTGGCCGAAGGGCGAACCCGGAAGAGTCCACGTCGATCCGGACTTCGAACCAGGCGAACTCGAGGTCGATCTTCCCGATACCCAGCAGCGATACATCATGCTGCTCGCGCCGGCGGTCGGGATCGCGGATCCCCGGAAGTATGCGATGGCTCAGGCGTTCCAGGCGCTCGGTGACAGCGACGGATCGACGTTCTTCTGGGAGCTCGTCGAAACCGGACTCGCCGAGGAGGCGACGATGCACCTCCAGACCCACGATGGCTGCGGCGAAGCGATCGCGACGATCGTCTGCGCGTCGGAGAATGCCGAACAGGTCGAGGCGATCGCCCGTCGCGAGATATCCCGCCTCTCCTCGACCGTGGACGAGGATGCCCTGGTTCGAAGCCGTGCGAAGATCGCGACGTCCGCGATGCTGGCCAGTGAACGACCGATGGGCCGCATGACCCGACTCGGATCCCGGTGGAGCTACGGCCTGGAGTACGCGACGCTCGACGAAGAGCTCGCGAAGATCGGGGCGGTCGGCCTCGACGACATCCGGGACGCCCTCGATTCCCTCCCGCTGGATCAACTGCTCGCGGTTCGCGGCGGCGGATGATCGCGTCGGTCAGGCCGCGATCGCGGCCGCTTCGCCCTCGCCCCACACGAAGATCGAGTCGCCACCGTTCCGCCGGGCCTCGCTCGTGGCCATCATCGCGGCCCGGAGCAGTTCGTCGGGCGTGTCCGTCGCGGCCAGTCTTCGGGCGATTCCCTGTGAGGCGCCGAGTTTCGTCAGTCCCAACCGCTCGTCGGCGAGCGGTGCGAGTCTGATCGTCGCGCGGATGCGCTCGGAGAGCATCTGGACCCGGCTCGCGGATTCGCCCCGCATCACGACCGCCAGTTCGGCGCCCACGAAACGGAACACCGTCGCCGACTCGCCGACCGCTTCGCGGCAGGTTCGGATCACCGCCTCCGCGACCTTCACCAGGGCGGCGTCACCCGTGCCCGGACCGCCGGCGCGGTTCATTTCCCGCATGCCGTCGATTCCGACGAGCAGGATCGAAGCCTCGCCCTCCGACTCGAACACGTCGAGAAGATCCTTTTGAAACGCATTTCGATCGGGAAGTCCCGTCAAGCCGTCGATGTTCTCATCGATCTCGGTGGTCGGCGTGGCGATCCGGTTCGCCCGGCGAAGTCGGTCGGCCTCCTCGAGGATCGAGTCGACGTCGGGGCATCCACTGGCTTCGATGTCGAACATGCGACCGAGTTCCCGAGCGTGTTCGGTGATCGAGGAGAGGGCGGCGAAGGCCGTTCCTCGTCGAAGGTCGAACCACGTCGAGGCGAGTTCCTCGTACTGCTGGAGCGCCTTCTGGGATCGATCGACATCGGGTCCGAGGCTCTCCGCGACCAGGTTCCCCAACAGGACGATTCGTCGCATGTCCTCATCCTGCGCGGCCACCTCGGTGCCGAAGTGGTGCATCAGGACGACATCGACGATGTGCGAAGGGAACTTCCATCCCTCGAGCATCGCGGCCCCGATCTGGGCATGGTCGACCTCGAAGTGTCGCTGCTCGAAGACGGCGAGTCGGTCGTGCGATCCCGCGGCGAGGTCGTACACCTGGAGATATCGATCGTCATAGTGCTTCCAGAGGGCGATCATGCCCACGTCCTGGATCAGCGCCGCAAGAAAGGTCTCGTCGGGGTCGCCGATCCGAACGATCGAAGCAAGCGATCGTGCGGCACTGGCCGCGAAGATGCTCCGCCTCCAGTATTCCTCGAAGTCGAAGATGACCTCTTCGTCACCCTTGAAGGTGCGGGCGAGGCTGAATCCCAGGACCAGTCCCTTCACCGTCTCGAGGCCGAGGTAGGCCAGCGCCTGACGGATGGAGCCGACCCGGCGGGTGAGGCCGTAGAAACTGGAATTCACGGTCTTCAACACCCGGGTCGCGATCGCCGGATCGTGTTCGACCGCCTTCGCGATCTCACCGAGCTCCACATCGCGCCGACTGGTGAGTTCGAGCACCCGGACCGCCACCGCCGGCAGCGTCGGAAGCCGGGGACTCTCCATGATCCGCTTCAAGGCGGTGTCGTTCATCTCCTCGCTCCTCCCCGCGGACGATCGACCGTCGAGACCGATCCCTCCGCGGAGATCTCTTCGGCCCCTCTTCGAAGGGGATGAAGACCGACCGCGTGAACCGCGGGGCGAATTGGTCCGGAAACCGAACGGAATCCCCTACGACCTGAACAGCAGGCGCATCGGGACGGTCTCGGTGCCGAGAAGTTCCCGAACCCAGGTCGCCAGCAGGCGATTGGCACGGCCGACGGACTCCGGTTCCGCCGCGTCGGGAATCGTTCCATCCTCCGAAGCGATGGAATCGAGAAGCTCGATGGTGGTCCGCCGCACCCGCCAGCGATCCGGGGTCCCTGAATCCTCGACCACCCCCCCGGACTCCGCGCTGAACGCCACAGTTTCGCCGGCGAGGCCTTCGAGATCGAGCCGCGGTCGGTAGCCGAGATCACACAGCATCCGCCATTGAAACGCCAGGAGGACCCGCTCGACGGAAACGCCATCGTCCAGTTCACGAAGCGCGGTCATCGCCGCCGTCCAGGTGGCGGGATGCGGTTCGGGCTGGTGCAGGAAGCGACCGATCAGGTCCGCGAGGTACCAGCCGCATCGATTCGCCGCGGCATCCCGCCGGAGGATCGGAAAGGTCTCGAGCAGCGTCCATTCCGTGAGCGTCGCGAGTTCCCGTCCGGGTTTCGAGATCAGGACGATCTCACCTCGGGTGAAGAGATCGAATCCGCCGCTGAAGGAACCGCGTTCGCGTCGCGCCCCCTTCGCGAGTCCACGAACGATTCCGTGATCGCGGAGGAACAAGGAGACGGTCTGACTGGTCTCGCTGAAGTCCCAGTGGCGAACACAGATCGCTTCGTCGCGGATCGTCGGCATCGGATCAGTCCACCGGCCTCACCACGATCGCTTCACGAAGCGTGACGACGTCGTGGAACGGACCATCCTCCCCCATCTCGATCTCGAGGCCGAATCGATCGGTCTCGAGCTCCACCACGATCCGATGGATCGGACGCTCGGCGTCGAGTGGGATCCGCCGGACCTCCCGATCGCCGTCCCGAATCACCACTTCGAGTCGGCCCCGATCGGATTCGAGCGGGAGTTCCAGGGTCGCGGCGACCCGACAGCCGGTGACGGGAAGTCGCCAGCCCGCTCGAAGCGGTCCCATCAGACGGATGGGGGCGGCGTTCCACGCCCAGTTGCCCGGCTCGATCACCGGTTCCGGGATCCACGAGCGGATCGGTTCGGCGAGCCCGGGTTCGACGGTGATCGGGAGTTCCGCGAGCGGTGTGATCCGTTTCGCATCGAACACCACGCCGCGAAGGAATTCATACGGAACCTCGATCGACTCGCCACCGAGCGTCGGCCCATCGAGTCGGACGTAGTCGTTCCCGCTGATGACGATTCCTTCACATCCGATCCGGTGACCACCGAGAAACCAGACGACGGTGCCCTGTGGAGGATCCTCGGGATTCACGAGTGCGAAGGACGCGACTCGATCCAGCGGGATTCGAAGCGGATCACCGTCCGGATCATCCTCTCGCTCGAGCACCAGATGCGTTCCGATCGAGTCGACCAGCCCCCGAAGACGATCCCCGTTGACGAGCACCACCTCGTCGGCTTCCGTCGCGACGGGGACGAACGCGCCTTCGACGAGTCGGACCTCACGAATCCGCTCGAGGTCGAGCGGGAGGGGATGGAGCCAGGCGTTCCGCCAGAGCGGCATGTCACCGTCGGCGGTCAGATTCCCCGGCACGATCTGTCCGTCGGTGAATCGAACGTACGGCGCGACCATGGCCGCATCGTCGCCCGCGCGTTGTCGTACGTATCTCCAGGCGGGCGTCACATCCCGGTCGGCCGATGGCCCCAACACCACCGCGAGGACGGACGACAAGGGCATGGGTTGCGGGATCCCGCCGGGCTGGTCCCATCCGATCACCTTCGTCTCATCGATTCGAATCGGATCCGCGACGATCTCCAGCAGATCTCCATCGAGAATCCGGGCTGATCCGGACACCCCGGTCGCCGCAGTGCCCGGGTTCCGATCCTGAAAGGACGATGCGGTCGCAGGGGGCTCGACGAAGACCGGTCCGGTGAACACCAGTGCGGCGATCACGAAGCGTCCTGATCGGTGAAGTCGGGGTCTTGGGTTCAACGGAGCATCCGGGAGTTCACTTCTGGAAGATCGGAAGGTACCGCTTGGGCATCTGCAGGACGATCAGCGCCATCGCGGTCGCATAGGCATCGCCGATCTGATGATCGACCCACAGTCCATCCGCCGACTGTCGAACCAGGAGTTCCTGCCGGACCCCGGGCCACCACTGCGCCCACCACTCGCCGCCCGCGAGATACATCGCTTGCACCGCGTAGTACTGACCGTAGTAGTAGTGCTGGTTTCCCACACTACGCAGGCCGGCGCCGGGGGCCGCGACCTTGACCAGATAGTCCAGACCGCGCTCGATCGCATCGTCCTCGTAGATCCCTGCGTAGAAGAGGCTCGCGACGCCTGCGGCGGTCCGTGGCCACGCCGCACCACCCGGCTGCGTCATGTATCGAAAACCACCGTCCTTGTTCTGGCACTTCCGGACGTATTCGACCGCACGGTCGATCGTCTCGCGCGGAATCTTGATTCCAGCGTTGCGCGCGGATCGCAACGCCATGATCTCGCAGATGGTGACCGAGACGTCGGCATCGAAGGGAACCGGGTTGTAACGCCAGCCACCTTCCTCGTTCTGACTGTTGACGATCAGTCGGATCGCGCGTCCCAGCGCGTCCCGAACTCGTTCGTCAGTGGGGTTCATTCCATAGATCTCACCCAGAAAAAGGGTCGCGAAACCGTGCCCGTACATCGGACCGTGCGAGGTCTCCGCCGCGAGCAGCCCGGTCTCGGTCGCGTTGTCCAGCACGAACTGGAGCGCCTTCGACACCACGGTGCCGTACCGGCCCCGATCCGGAAGATGCCCGTCCGCCATGAACGCGAGTGCGCAGAGTGCCGTGATGCCGACGTGCTTTCCATACCGACCCCGGCCGAAGGAACCGTCCGCGTTCTGAATGACCGCGAGGGACGCCATTCCCTTCCGAACCGCCTCGTCGAGTTCCGGCGTCATCTCGTCGAGCGCCGGGGTGTTCTGCGCCCCGGGCCGATCGATCTGAAGCTCCGCCTCGACCTCGACCGGGTCGACGGCGTCCTGGCCGAAGACCGTGCCGGTGAAGAACATTCCGAACGTCGCCAGGGCCACGCCCGCGTGTCGTGCTCGTTTGTTCATCGATCCGCCTCCTCGGCCATTCTTCGGTAGTACGCCTCGGTCAGCGACCGGTAGAGCTGCGACATCTGATCGCGCATCCCCTGGGTGATGAGCTCACGGACCCTCGGCGGGAGGCTTCCCCATTCCACCTGACTCTCGTCGAGCACCCCTTCGAGGGTCGTCGACTGGGGAGGAGGTGGCTGGGTCGACGAACCGTCCTGGTTCTCGCCATCGTTCCGGCCCTGCTGCTCCGCGGTGTCCTCGCCCTCCTGGCCCTCCTGTTGCTCCTGCGATCGGCGACCGGGATCCTGTTGTTGTTGCTGCGAGGAACTGGACTGTTGCTGCTGCTGCTGCTGTTGCTGCTGTTGCCTTCGGGCGCTGTCGATCAGAACCTGGAGCCGGTCCACGATCCGTTCCTGGACCCGCTGCGTCCCCAGACCCGTCGAGCGTCGATCCCGAAGAAGATCCACGGATTCGAGCATCTCGGTGACCGCCACCCGGAACGCCTGTTCCGGTTGCTGTTCGGCGAGCGCGGCGTCGAGGGTTCGGCGTCGTTCCAGCTCCGCCGCGGCTTCATCCGTGGATGATGTCTCACCACCTTCGAGGTTGAGCAGGTCGTCGAGCGATGGCGGCGTTTCCAGACCTTCGTCGGATTCGGCTTCGGACGCCGCGGGTGGATCATCGACGACCGCCGGTGGATCCTGGGCGATCGCCATCCGGCCAAGACCGCTGATGGCGACCAGCAAGATCATGAGACCCGCCGATCGGATGATTGAATGTCTCATCATCGTGATTCCTCCTTCGTTCCCTCAGGGTCATCGACACCCGCGGGCTCGGGCTGGAGTTGTTGGAGCAGGGCGGTCGCGACCGCGTGAAGATCGGCCTGCATGCGAGCGAGATCGGCGATTCTTGATTCGGTCGTGGAAGTCGGTTCCGGTCCTCTGGTCGAGTCCAGCCGGCGAGTCGCATCGAGAATCTGCTGCTGCGTCGCACGAAGCATCTTGAGTTCCGCGATCGGGGGGATCAGCGGATCGGGCGGGGAATCCGCCTGCTGTCCGCCCTCGCCATCTCCACCACCACCACCGTTCTCGGCGTCCGCGAACGGATCATCGTCTGGCGCCTCCTGATCGAGCGCGGCGGCGAGGCCACCCAGCGCCTCCACCACGAGAATCTCCAGCTCGATGGTCGCAGCGTCCGGGCGACCCTCCCGCAGTCCCTCGGTCGCGGATTCGATCCACGCCTCGAGATTTCGATGGGTCATCGAAAAGACGAGTGAGTCGGTGACCTCACCGAACTCCAAGCGAATGGATTCGACCCGGCGGCCGAGCGTCTCCTCGTCGGTGGCGAGTCGGCGCGAGGTCATCAGGGAACGACGACCGAGCCGTTCTCCCTCGTCGATCCTGATCCGCTGCGTCTCGGTCAGGATGCCGACCTGGACCTCGAGCACTTCCGAATAGGCGGCGAGCAGCTCGTTTCGACGTTCCTCCGCCTGCTCCTCCGCGAGTTCCTCCGCGGCATCCTCGGCGAGTTCCAGCGCCTCCCGAAGCGTGGAAAGCGCCCGTTCCTGATTGTCTCGAGCATCGTCGAGGCGGGCAGGTCCCGCCCGAAGATCACCGATCGCCGCACCCTGGCTGGTGCCGGCCCGCTGGACGAGGCGCGCGATCCGATCGCCGTCCGGTCCCGCCGCCGCCGCTTCCGCTGCGACTGCGAGCGTGTTCCCATTGAGCATGATCAGCGCCCGACTTCGTTCCGCCAGCCCCTCGACATCGTCCACGCCTTCAACCCGGGCGAGGGCGATGATCTCGTTCTCGCTCGACTCGATCAGACCTTGCAGACTGTCCACCAGGCTTGCGATCCGGCGCTGCAGTTCCGCGACCTGGGCCTTCCTCGATTCCTCGATCGTCTCCTGCATCCGGTCGAGAGCTTCCGCCGCCTGCTGCTGCGCCTCACCCGCCTGTTGCAGCTGGTTCTCTCGTGCCCGATCCTCGGCCTCGCGCATCTGATCCTCGAGCCCCTGCTCCCGCGCCTCCCGGGCGGCTTCCCGCAGGCCCGCGGCCTGTGCCGGGTCGGCACGATCCATCGATTGGCCTCGAGCCTCCAGCTCCTCGATCAGATCGTCGGCGTCATCGGCGAGTTCCGCCTGCGCCCGCGCGATGTCGTCGAGCTCACGTCGTTCCTCGTCGGTGAGTTCCGAGCGTTCCCGACCGACCGTTTCGTCGGCCAGGTCCGAAGTGCGTTCCTGAAGTTCGGCGAGATCCTCGGCCATCTCCTGGATCTTCCGGGAGACCACCCAGGCATCCTCGCCCCGATCCAGCAGTTCAGCGAGATCCGCGAGTTCCTCCCGCACGTCCTCCTGAGCCTCGCTGGCATCTCGTTCCGCCTCCGTCTCCGGACGCGATTCCGTGCGGGACTCCGACCGCTCGCCCGGGGTGGCACCGTCCGTTTCGGATCCGGAACCCGCCCGGTCCATCGACCCGGTCTCATCGAACGGTGTACCGGTCGACCCCTCCAGATCCGAATCCGCTTCGGAATCCGAAAGTGATCCCTCCGACGTCCGATCGTTTTCGGAGGTCGCCCCGTCCTCCGCGTCGTCGCTCGCCGCTCGGTCGGAATCAAAGCCCGTTCCGGGGTCGGCCTCGCCCTCGTTCATCGCTGAATCGGCCTCGCCCTGATTCTCGCGTTCCGCGCGGTCCAGCGCCGAAACCGCTCGGTCGGATGCGGCTTCCGCGGCCTCGACGAGATTCCGGGCCTGATCGAGAATGTCCGCGAGCAGTTCATCCTCGAGTCGGTTGGAGCCCCGGCGTGCCTCGATCGATTCGATCGCTTCGCGGGCGCTTCCGATCCGATCGCTCAGCCGACCTTGCTCGCGAATGCTCGCCCGATCGACGCCTTCGCGGCGCACTGCATCCGCGATGCCGGCCTGGTCGTCGTCGAGTCGAATCGCGGACCGACGAATGGACCCGAGCGCCGATTGCAGTTGTTCGAGCAGTTCGATGTCGGAGACGATCCGAAGCCTGCGGGTCGAACTTCGAACCGGATCGCGGGGGGAACCGTCCTCCATGAACTCGTCGGTGGCGATCGCCACCAGCAGGATCTCGTCTCCCACCTCCGGTTCGACCGAAGCGACCTCGAATCCGAGGTCGAGCGTGGCGTCGGCCGTCGTGGCGGCCGGATCGTCGGATCGTTTCATCGATCCGATCGTCTCGACCCTCGATGCGACACCGTTTCGCACGAGCGTCGCATCGACCTGGAACACGGCCAGACCGACATCGTCCCGGGCCTCCGCGCGAACGTCGACGACTGCATCGATGGAGACGGTCTGGTCCATGGCGGGACGCGTGATCGTCGTGGTCGGAACCCGATCGGCGACGGTGGAGAACCGGTATCGAATCGGATCGAGATTCCGAAGTCCGTATTGATCACGAAGCACGATCTCGACGTCACCACCCCGTTCGAGCCGGGTCGAAAGCCTCCAACGGGTCGGATCCGCAGCGTCCACCTCGAGTTTGACGGGGTGTTCCCCGGGGACCGAGATCGTCCGCACGACGAATGCGGGATCGATCGCACCGGACGCGGTCCGTTCGATCGGGATGGGGCGTTCGAGGACGAGGTCGAGCTCCAGATCGGAGCCCTCGAGCACCGTCTGTCCCAGCCGTGATCGGCGGTCGGTACCCGGTCCGAGTTCGGACCGGATCTCGCCACGGCCCACCGCGTACGCCGGTGGACCGACGACCGCGATGGCCGAACGCACGGACGGCGCCGGAACGATCCGAATCGAACGGATCGGCGTCTCGTCGTCTTCGGTCTCGAACGCGTACTGGATCTCGTCCGCGTCGGTGTCGACGATCCGCTCGAACCGACCCGCCTGTTGCCGGGTGAGCACCAACCGCTGCCACTCGGTCGCATCGCCGTCCTCGATGCGGCGGATCTGCAGGAAGACGCGGTCGGAGGCAGGATCGCCGCGGACGAGGTCCGCGGTCATCGCGAGCGGCTCTCCACGGGCATGGACGAGATCGGGTTCGAGTCGATCCAACACCTCGGTCCGCGCCGGCCACTTCGCGTCCGACCAGGGTGTGAACACCCGCCGGCCGGCGATCGATGCGTCTGCGGGTCGCCAGGCGACGAGCGCGACGGTCGCGATGCAGATCACCACCGCCAGGCCGAGCAGTCGGTGGGCGAGGGTCGGATCGATCACGTCCTCGAACCGAACCGTCGTGATCCGGGTCTGAAGATCGCGCACCGATCTCGCGGCGAGGGGGTTCCCCCGGCCCGATCCGCTCGATTCGAATTCCACGCAGCTCGCCAGCCTTCCGGAGAGCGGGGGTGCGATCCGCTCGATTCGCAGTGCGACGTCGACCAGTGACGGGTGGAAGCGGAACGCCGGCCAGAGTCTTCGACTCACCGCCCATCCGATCGCTCCGAGACCCACGATGAGAATCACCCAGCGGAACCCGGATGGAAATCGAAGCAGCCGGTCCGCCATCGCCACGACGACGACCGATGCCACCACCACGGAGACGATCGCCGAGGCGTGGCGTTCGACCACGGTTCGACGCATCGTGCGGCGGATCTTCTCGATCCTCGGGATGATTTCGTCGGTCAGAGACATCGTTCGGGGGGTTCCATTCGTGTCAACGTCGGAAAGGTTCGGTTCGATTCACAATCCGGGAAAGCAGGTTGAAAACGTCCTTCGGAATGCGGGGCGGCCGGCCCATCCATTCAGTCCAGGCGTGTCAGACGGCGACCGACCCACTCGGTGGTCGCCAACGAGAGAAGCATGATGAAGAAGAACGGTGAGGTCCAGATGCGTTCCCGAATCGGCTGCTCGGTGACGATCGCCCTTCGCGGAATGGTGTCGTGGATCCGCTCCAGAACGGGACGATCTCCTTCGAGATCGTGAACCATGCCGCCGGTCTCCTCCGCAAAGGCCGCGATGAAGTCGTGATCCGCGTCCGAATCCCGAAGTTCGTCGTCGGGTCGGCCGACTTCGATCGTGGCCATGGTGGCGCCCGCGAGCGCGGACAGGCCCGGTTCGGTGATTCGAAAACGGATCTCGCCGAGCCCGGGCGGAATCCAGGTCCCCGCCCAGGAGGCCTCCCCGCTCGCGGGAAGTTCGGCCGATCCCACGACACCACCATCCGCATCGATCGCTTCGACCATCACCGACTCGGGTGGGGCGATGCCACCACTCGCATCGAGAAGGTCGACGGTGAGTCTCACCGGTCGACCGAGTTCGGCCTGTTGGGGTTCGGCGAGAATCCGAACCGGCTGATCGCCTTGGACCGCCTCGCGACCGAGCAATCGGAGGAGCTGGATCCAGAACTGTTCGGGAAGAAGTTCGCCACGCCCGTACCGCCATCTCCAGATCTCGTCCGTCGCGCCGTAAAGCGACTGACCGGCGCCGTAGCGCATCCCGAGGACGAGTGGTGTCGCGTCCCCGGATTCACCATCCACGGGAACCACCTCGGCGAGAATCTCGGCCGTCGGCTTCAATCGTTCGGCGTCGATCCGCTGGACCCATTGCAACTGCGACCAGCCGAAGCTCGGATCCATCAGCGCTTCGGGCCAGCCGGCGTCATCGCCGACGACCAGTCGGAGCACACCGAGCCTCGTCGCGGCATCCGTCGGTCGGACGAGGACCGGACCGGCACGACGATCGAGATCGAGTCCGCCGGTGAACGGGAGCAGATCCGCGAGCGGCGTGCCCGACCAGGACGACGGCATCGAACGGGGACCGGCGATCATCACGATTCCACTCCCACGACGAGCCACCTGTTCCCGGATGAGTTCCTGTCGCGAATCCGTCAGGAATCCCGAAGGAAGATCACCGAGAATGATGAGATCGAACTCCGCGAACTCCTCCGCGGTTCGAGGAATTCTGGCGAGCGGCGTGTTCCCCTCCTGTGCGAATTCCCGATCTGCGGAGAGCAGCATCACGGAACTTTCGATCGAAGGTTCGCGGATCAGGAGGTTCTTGAGGTACCGGTACTCCCAACGGGGATACCCCTCGATGTAGAGGACCCGGAGAGGTCGGTCGACGAACTCCACATCGAGCTCGACCACGTCGTTCTCCTGAACCAGATCCTCGTCCCCCTCGATTCGAACCTCCCATCGACGCGTACCGGACACACGATCCGCCGCACGCGGCGTCGCGGTCAGGACGGTGTCGGTGCTCGGCTGGTCCGATCGAAGCTCGATCTCCGTCGAATCGAGCACTTCATCGTCGTCGAGATCGACCAGGGAGACGGTCACCATTCCGTCGCGGCCCCGATTGCCGATCCGGACCCCGACCGGAACCGCATCCCGAGCGAACGCGCGACGTGGTGCGTCGATCTTGGTGATCCCGGCATCTCCCATCGGCACCGCGGCCCCGAGCGGCACGGCATGGACGCCCGCGGCGGACCCGATCATGCGTCGGACCAGATCCCGGTCCGGCGGTGCATCGGTCCTTCCATCGGAGACCAGGACGATTCCCGCGAGTGGTCTTCCGGCGGTGCGGCGAAGCACCTCTTCGATCGCGGGTGCGATCCTCGTTCCCCAACCGTCGGGCGCCGCCGTGATCACCGGTGACCCGATCGCCGGATCCTCGGCCGAAGCCGAGACTTCGAGGTCGAAGACACCGTCACCGAACCCGAGCCACATGACCCGACGGGCGTCACCCGGATTCCGCCATGCCGGACCGGCGGCGGCGAGAATCGACTGGAGATCCTCCTCGCGAGTTCTTCGATCGCCGGGCGTCGCCGAACCGTCGCGGACCTGCATGCTCCGACTCCGATCCACCAGCACCGCGACCCAGTCCGGTTCGACGAGTTCACGGGGCAGTTCGGCCATCGGTCCGGCGATACAGACCGCGAGCAGGATGAGTATCAAGGCACGGATCGAGCCCAGCAGGCCCCGCGCACGGATCCCCGCGTCGAGCCGACTGTACGACCAGAGAGCGGTTCCGAACGCCCCGATCACCACGAGGACCCAGACCCATCCTTCGAACGGGCGCTCCCAGGCAAGCCGGATCTCCTCCGCCCCGGCGGGGAGATCACGAATTCCGAACAACCATCGGCCGAAGGTGCTGTTCATGCCGCCGCACCTCCCCGACGGGAACGATCGATTTCGGCATCCGCATTCGCACCGGTGAGCCCGTGTGATCGGCGAGTTCGAAGCCCGCCCCGCGCGAACCAGCGGGCGAGCACGAGTTCGACGATCGCGAGCGCCAGCACCACTGCGACGAGCATCACCGCGAGTGATCCACGATCCTCGACCAGCTCGACCGCATCGACTTCGGCACCGGTGAACCGCCATGAGCCGGCGGGTTCGAGCCAGGCCTCGACGCCGTCGCGGCCGACCGGCTCGACCATGCCACCCATGACGTCGGGGTTGATCACGGCCTGTTCGACGGTTCGACCCGCCAGATCGACGCCGACCGCGACGCCGCTTCGTTCCGGAAGATCGGTTTCATCGCCGGCGACTTCGCGATTCGAGGCCCCGGACATCACGACTCGCGTGATGCCGGTGCTTCGAAAGGTGGGTGACCGAGCGCCGACCACGCCATCACCACCGCGCCTCGACAAGGCGGTTCCCTGTCGTGCGATCTCCTGAACCAGCGGAACCATGAGTGGCCTGACCGGAAGATCGGTCCATCCGAGTTCGGGCGTCACCGCGAAGAACACCACCCGGCCCGCGCCGACCGGGGCGTCGAGCAACACCGGATCCCCGGTCTCGTCGACGAGGACCAGATCGCCATCCGGTACCCCTTCGACCGGAAGTCGACGATCGATCCGGACGCTGGGCGCGAGTTCGGTCATCTCCGAGTCGATCAGGCTGGTGAGCGGTGAATCGGGTTGTTCGGGCGGCAGCCGCCTTGGTGGGTCGACGGCGGTCGATTCCAACGCCACGGCCCAGGGCAGTTCGAGACGTTCGAGCATGGAAGAAGCCCACGCCCGGATCGTCGTCTCTCCCGGAGGAAGCACCACGGCCACGCCACCGCGACGAACCCAGCTCGCGAGGGTCTCGCTGAAATCATCGGGAAGAAGATCGGGTCGTCCGAGCACGAGGAGGGAGACGCCTTCGAGATCACGTTCACCGATGGTCGCCGGATCGGCGCGATCGATGTCGATCGCCTCGACGATCACGGTTTCGGGAGACGGGAGCAGCGCCCGCTCGAACCAGTCGGTTCCGCGAAGCCGATCGAGCCTCGTCCCGACGGCGAGATCATCCCGATCGACCAGGAGCACCCGGGTCGGTTCACGGCCCGACACGATCGTCACCCGACGATCGTCGAGCGGCAGCGAATCGGGATCGATGGTGGCCTCGAGGACCCCACCGTCCTCATCGACCCGGATCTGGAAGTCGACCCGGGTCTCGGCGCGTCCCGCCGGCCAGTCCACCCGCCGATTCTCGAATCCGGCGATCGCATCGCCGCCGAGCCGGACGTTGGTCACCGCTTCCCCGAGCACACCGGTTCGTCGGAGTCCCACGTCCACCAGCAGGAGATCGCCGGCACCCGCGGTGGAGAGCGGGGTGCGGGCCGTCTCGATGGAGACGATCTGCGTGTTGGAGTCGGTCGTCTCGGTCGGCGGTGTGGCGATCAGCTCGATCGGCGCGCCCGATGCATCCCGGATCGGCGAGGGGCGGCGGCGATCGTCGAGGCTCCCTCGGCGGAAGTCGCTGAAGACACGGACCTCCTGATTTCCCGTTTCATCGATTCCACCATTCACCAGGTCCAGCGCTCCTGCGAGATCGGTCGCCCCCTCCCGGCTGCTCAGCCCTTCGATCGCCCGGATCGTCGAACGATGGTCCGTCGAGGGACCGAAGACCAGCCGGCGTGCAGGTGCGCCCGCGAGGGTCACGGCGACGCGATCGTTGCCGCCGAGCGACTCGATGACCGCGATCGCTTCGGCGGACTGCCGTTCGAGGGTGGTTCGACCATCCGACTCCACCAGCCCGCTGGCGAGGCCGTCGTCGAGCACGAGGTGCACGGTCCGTGTTCCAAGGATCGTCGAGCGTTCGCCGAGAAGGGGTTGGGCCAGGGCGATGCCGAGGATCGCCACGAGGATCGCTCGAACGGTGAGGAGGAGGATCTGTTCGAGTCGCGATCGCCTTCGGTGTCGCCGCGCCGCCTCCATGAGGAGCGTCATCGCCGCCCACGCCATCGGACGGCGCCTTCGTCGGAGCAGCAGGTGGACGAGGATCGGGATCGACGCGGCCGCGATGCCCGCGATCGCGAGGGACGTGGTCACGAAGGTCATCCCGCCCGACCCCCTCGTGCAAGCGTCGCCCGTCGGCCGAGCAGCGCCGCGATGGCGGGTCCGACCGACCCGTGGGTATCCAGCCGGAGGTAGTCGAACCCGAGGCTCCGGGCGGACCGTTCAAGCTCGTCGCAGTGCCGGGTGAGCGCCTCGAGGTAGTCCTCCCGGACCACCCGTGGATCGACGTTCAAGCGGCCCTCTCCCTCGAGACCCTCGAACGGCATCGGTTCGTCGAGGTCGAATCGAAGCTCCTGTCGATCGAGCACCTGCATCAACATGAGATCGTGGCGGCGGTGTCGGAAGCGGGCGAGTGCGGCACGGACCTGCGCACCGGGTACCAGCAGGTCGCTCACCACGATGAAGAGTGATCGATTGGTGACCGTCGCCATCACCTGATCGACGACCTTTCCGAAATCGGTGCTGTCTTCGACCGGTTCCGTGGCGAGGGTGCGGACCACGCTTCGCCAGGTGCTCTTCGCGTTCGATCGCTTGACCTGGGCGCGAATGCCGTCCGCGAAGAGTGCGAGCCCGACCCGGTCCCGTTGCTGAAGCGAGAGGTAGCAGAGCGCCGCACCGATCGCCGTCGCATGGTCGAACTTCGTCCAGGTCCCGATTCGGGAGGAGGCGTCGGTTCCGCCCCAGCCCTGCTTCATGCGAAGCGTTCCGAACCGCATCGAGGCGGAGGCGTCGACGAGAATCACGACGTCCAGATTGGTTTCCTGCTGATACTGCTTCAGGTAAAGCTTGTCGCTTCGTCCGAAGACCTTCCAGTCGAGGTGCTTGAGGTCGTCACCCGGCACGTACTGGCGGTGTTCGGCGAATTCGACCGCGAGCCCCTGGTACGGAGAGCGGTGCATTCCGCTCATCACGCCTTCGGCGATCATCCGCGCCCGAAGTTCGAAGGACGTCAGCTGTCCGATCGTCTCGGGTGCGAGGTACTGCTCGGCCCGAAGGCCGGCCGAATCCGGTTTCGAATCGCTCAACGAGATCTCCGGTTCGGGAAGCGTGACGGATGCCGGGGCGTGATTCGTTCGAAGCGGCGCATCAACGGCTCACGGAATCGAGCGTCGACCGGGTGTCGGCGTCGGCCTCGTCGACCGGGGTGATCTCGATGAGGCGTCGAACCACGTCGTCGGTCGTGATGTCGTCGGCTTCCGCGTTGAAGTTGGTGATCAGCCGATGGCGAAGAATCGGAAGCGCCACGGCCTTGATGTGTTCGGGGGTCACGTGCGAGGAACCACTGATCAACGCCTTCGCCTTGGCGGCGAGCACCAGGAACTGGCTGGCCCGTGGTCCGGCGCCCCAGGCGAGGTAGTCGCGGACGATCTCCGGCTTGTCCTCCAAGGATTCCCGCACCCGGGTCGAACGAACGAGCCGGAGGGCGTACCGGGCGACGTGTGAGGCGACCGGAACCTGTCGGACGAGGTTTTGGATGCGGAGACAGTCCTCACCCGTGAGCACCGCATCGGCGGCGGACTCCCCGTCGGCGGTGGTCCGCTCGACGATCGCGAGTTCGTCGGCTTCGGACGGATACCCGACCCGGATGTTGAACATGAAGCGGTCGAGCTGGGCCTCGGGGAGCGGGTAGGTGCCCTCTTGTTCGATCGGATTCTGGGTGGCGAGCACGAAGAAGGGGTTCGGGAGGACATGGGATTCCCCGCCGGCGGTGACCTGTCGTTCCTGCATCGCTTCGAGGAGCGCTCCCTGGGTCTTCGGGGGGGTCCGGTTGATCTCGTCCGCGAGGATGATGTTCGCGAAGATCGGCCCCGGCACGAATCGCAGGTTCCGCTGCCCCGTCGCCTTGTCCTCTTCGATCACCTCGGTGCCGGTCATGTCCGAAGGCATGAGGTCGGGTGTGAACTGCACCCTCGAGAAATCAAGGTTCAAAGTGTTGGAAAGCGTGTGGACGAGCAGTGTCTTCGCGAGACCCGGCACACCTTCGATGATCGCATGGCCACCGCAGAAAATCGCGATGAGGACCTCCTCGACGACCTCCTCCTGACCGACGATGACCTTTCGGACCTCGCTTCGGATGCGTTCGAAGGCGTTCTGGACCTCGGCTGCGGCTGCGGCCGGGTCGTCCTGATGAAGTCTGGGGTCGGTCATCGTGATTCCGAGGAGAAGGTTCGGATCGAATCGAAAACGGCGTCGAACGGGGGACCAGCGTCGCCCTGTTTCGGGGGCGGATCCTGCGCCCACCCGAGTATAGTCGGCCCCCCGCCGGCTCCAGCCGGTCCGCCATCGCGGATGCACGATGCCTGAACTCCCCGAAGTAGAAGCCGTCCGCCGACAGCTGGTGGCGTTGATCCTCGACCGGACCGTCGAGCGGGTCCGCGTCCATCGGCGGGACGTGGTTCGTGATCCGAGAGGCCGACGGCAGGGGCGGCTCGCCGGCGAGCAGCTCGGCGTCGATCGGGTGATTCGGAGCATCGACCGGCGCGGAAAGCAATTGATCATCGAATTCGACGATGACCGTGGTCTGGTGATTCGGCTCGGCATGTCCGGTCGCATCGAATCGGGTGATGCGAAACGCCGGCGATCGGTTCCTCTGCATCGACATGTCGCCTGGACGATCGCAGGTGGATCGGATCGCCCGGCCATTCGGATGGAGTTCATCGACCCACGCCGCTTCGGTGGGGTGCATCTCTTTGAGGGCTCCGAGGATCGCGATCAGCGAGTTCTGAGGAATCTGGGTCCCGAGGCCACACTGATCGACGGAAAAGCCCTTGGGGAGCGGCTGAAGGGGAGCAGGAGAGCGATCAAAGCCGTTCTGCTCGACCAGCAGGTCCTTGCGGGGATTGGCAACATCTACGCCGACGAATCCCTGTTTCGATCCGGCATCAGGCCCGACCGCCCGGCAGTCGATCTCAGCGCGCTGGAACTGGAGCGGCTCGCACGGTCCATTCGGACGACCCTCGGCCTCGCCATCGACGCCGGTGGCACGACGCTCCGAGACCACCGGCTTCCCGATGGATCGGCCGGAACGTTCGGTTCCGGTCACCTCGCCTACGGTCGATCAGGGCAACCCTGCACACGCTGCCAGCGACCCATGACGGCCTGCGTCGTCGCGGGACGCTCCACCACCTGGTGTGAATCCTGCCAGGCCTGATGAACGCTTCACCCATTTCGTCCACAACCCACGCACACCGCTCATCCCGTGTCCGGAAGTGTTCTTCTAGGGAAGAAAGAGTCTTTAATCTTCCCTCTTAGAAAAGCCGCGCCGGTTGGTGGAAAAAGCCACGCGATCGGCTGTAAACACCTTCTTTGTGGTGGTTTACAACCAAAACACTCCGTTGATGTTTTGTCGGTTGGGTGTCGGTCTATTTCGGCGGCTGCTCCTGAAACGGATGGAAGATCGCGGTTGAAGCAGAACGGATTGCCCACAGGTTCGCAACACGGTTTGGGTTGATCAGGGAACCGGCGCGAGATGACGGATTCATCCACATGGAATGTGGATGGATCGGATGCAACAAGCGCAAAAAAACCCGGCTGGCTGAGCCGGGCGGCGTGTTTCATTGGATTGTTGACGCCCCGATCACCCCGGGATCAGGCGTCCTGGCGACCGAGGACATTCGTCTCGAGTCGGTCCAAGGCATCCGAGAACGAGGAATCCTCGTCTCGACGCCGATTGACGGCTCGGATGGCGTGCATGACCGTGGTGTGATCACGGCCGCCGAAGTAACCACCGATTTCTTCGAGACTGAATCGGGTGTGGCGTCGGGCCAGCCACATGCAGATCTGTCGAGGAACCGTGATCGACTTGTGCCGTCGCTTGCTCAGCAGATCGGTCAGTTTGACGTCGTAATAGCGGGTGACCGACTCGATGATGGTCTGAATCGAGGGCGCGGCCCCCTCCTCGTTGTCAGACCGACTGGGATCGTCGGCGAGGGCCTTCTTCGCGAGTTCGAGCGTGATCGGCTCGTTTTCGGCGAGGGAATACCCCCTGATCCGGGAGAGCGCACCCTCGAGCTCACGAATATTGGTGTCCAGGCGAGCGGCGATATACGCCGGCACATCGTCAGGAAGCTCCAGATCGTGCAGCGAGGCCTTCGCCTTGAGGATCGCGACGCGGGTTTCGTAGCAAGGACGCTCGATTCTTGCGACGAGGCCGCAGTTGAAGCGGCTGGTGAGGCGTTCTTCGAGGTCGGGGATTTCAGCGGGAGCCGCGTCCGAACTCAGGACGATCTGGCGACCCGACTGGTAGAGGGCGTTGAAGGTGTGGAAGAACTCTTCCTGGCTTCGGTCGTGCTTCGAGAGGAAATGGATGTCGTCGATCACGAGGACGTCCGCGGTGCGGAAGTGGTGACGGAAGTCCTGCATCCGACCGGCTTTGACGCATTCGTGGAACAGGTCCATGAAGGTCGAACACGAGATGTAGCAGATGTTCGCGTCTGGCTGGTCGCTCAGAATGAGCTGGCAGATGGCCTGCAGAAGGTGCGTCTTGCCAAGCCCCACGCCGCCATGGATGAAATACGGGTTGTACGCGCGGCCTGGTTTCTCGGAGACGGCGGAAGCGGCCATCAACGCCAACCGGTTTCCCGGTCCGACGATGAAGTTGTCGAACACGTAATCCGGACTGAGCACCATCTGCTCGGCGGCGAGGTCGATGCCCTCACCATCCGGGCCGCCACTCCTTCGGCTGGAACCACCACCGGTTGTGGTTGGGGTGGGTTGTTCACACTCTTCAGGGGAAACGAACCGAACCGACACGAGCATTCCGGTGACCGCTTGAGCAGCCTCCTGGAACGGTTCGGCACAGGCGCGTTGGAGGTAGCGGAGTTGAACCGGTTCGCGAACGCAGAGTCGAAGCACACCACCGTCGAAGTCGACGGGCTCGATGTCGTCGAACCACGCCCGACACATCCCGGGGTGATTCAATCTCAGATTCGAGATGAGTGCGCTGCGAAGTTCCGGATCTGGTCTCGACATGTCGACAGCCTCCACGCGGCGTCTACGCTCGTGAATCGACCTCACCCCCGAGGGAGATCGACTTCATTCATGTACGGAACAACTCTCTCGACCCACTTTTCGACCGGGCCGAACAACAGAATGTAGAAGCGATCCAATCCTTCGTCAACCAATCTTCCAAAGTCGCATCACGTCGCCAAACCACTTGACTTTCAACTTGCTTCCGGTTCCGAATCCGGAACGGCCACCGCTTCGAGCTGCGCCTCGTAGCGCCGGCGATTGGTTCGATGGTCCATCAGAAGATGAATTCGATCGGCATCGTCACCAAGCGTCGCGATTCGTTCGCGTGCTTCCGAGAGCAGTGTTCTTCGCGAAAGGTGCACGAGCACGACGTGTTCCGCCTCCCACTTCGAGAGGAGTTCCGCGATGTCCTCGAGATGCAGATGCCGGCCGACTCTCGCCCGGCTTCGATGATCGGCGTCGATGAACGTGCATTCGGCGACGACGATCTTCGCCTTCGCGAATTCATCCCGCTCCAGGAAATCACCTCGATCGGTGTCGCCGGTGTAGGCGATCAATGGGATCTCGGTGTTCGTGGTGAGCTCGCCCCCCTCCACCTTCATCCGGCGAAGCTCGCTTTGTGGAAGATCTCGGTACTCCGGCTTCAGCTTGTGACGGGTCTCGATGATCGAGAAACCGAGGCTCGGGCAGGTGTGGTGCGTCTCGATGGCGCGAAGTCCGATGTTCTGTCGGATCGGCACATCGGATTCGGGTTCGATCGCGACGATCTCATGCGGTGTCTTCTGCCGTTCGACGTCCACCCACGATGCCAGCATTCGCTGCAGAGGCTCGACGCCCTCCGGGTGACAGAGCACGCGGCCGCCCTCGAGCTTCTGGAAGAAACGCTGGCTGAACCAGTACGGGATCCCGCCGACGTGATCCATGTGCGAATGGCTGAGGGCGATGAGGTCACTGCTGAGCGACGCTCGGGTGCACTGACCCATGTCGAAGGTCACACCCAGTTCGGGGACGGTGATGGTGGTGTGTTCGCCCGCCACACTGAGCCCGTGGATCCGGTACGGGGGCAGGTAGAGGAATCCGGACTGCCCGTCTCGGGGCGGCTGCTTGGGAATCATGTTGGAACTCCGGACACTCGGCGGAAGCCGGGCGTCGGACAGGGTGGATCGGGATCCTACCGGTTCCCGGTCGGTTCGGTGATCCGATCATCCGGATCGTGAGGTCTGTGTGGACGAGTCGGAAGATGTCCACCTGATCCACGGATCGATGGCGATCGAACCCAAGCGACCGGTTTGAAGAGCCGATCAATCCGACATGGAAGAGATCCCCCGATCGAATGGAAGTCCCCCGCTTCACAGCATCTACGAGAATGATCCCGATCTTCGGGACCTGGTGGTGCAGTTCGTCGACGAACTCGACGGTCAGGTGCTGTCGATCCGCGCCGCATGCATTTCCGAGGACTTCGCCACCCTCCGCCGGATCTCGCACCAGCTCAAGGGTGCGGCGGGTGGCTACGGATTCGATCCGATCGGTGATTGCGCCGCCCGGCTCGAAGACGACATGCTCTCCGACGAGATGGACATCGCGCGACTTTCGGAGCGGGTCGAGGACCTGATCACCACCTGCCGGGCCGCGGTGCGCCCGGCCGACGCTTGAACGATCCCAGACGGAGCCGGTATGACGCACGATGAACCGAAACGACCGCGGGTGCTCGCGATCGATGATTCGGATCTCGTTCACCGCCTTCTTCGGGCGAGACTTCGTCACGAGCGGATCGATCTCCATTCCGTCCACAACGCGACCGAGGGGATCCGGGCCGCTCGAAATCTTCAACCCGAGGTCATCCTGCTGGACATCGAGCTCGAGGATCTCGACGGTTTCGAGGTGCTGGCACGGCTCAAGGCCGACCCTCTGACCCGAGACATCGCGGTGATATTCGTCTCCGCGAGCAACGAGACGATGGATCGAGTCCGAGGTCTCGACCTCGGTGCGGTGGACTTCGTCGGAAAACCGTTCGACGTGGGCGAGCTCAAGGCGAGGGTCCGATCCGCGTTGCGGATGCAGCGACTGGTCAGGATGCTCGCCCAGCGGGCACAGCTCGATGGCCTCACCGGGCTCTGGAATCGCGCGTACCTCGACGACCGGCTCGCGGCGGAAGTCGCCACCTCGGTTCGTTACAAGAAGCCGCTTTCCCTGGTCCTCTGCGATCTGGATCGATTCAAGAGTCTGAACGACACCCACGGACATCCGTTCGGAGACGAAGTGCTCGAACGCGCCGCCGCCGTGCTCGCGGGTGGACGATCACCCGATGTCGCATGCCGGTACGGCGGTGAGGAGTTCGCCCTGATCGCGCCGGGAACGGATCTCGTCGAGACGATGGGCGTCGCGGAGCGTCATCGGGCCCGGATCAGCGAGATCAACTGGCCGGATCGGCCGGGAATCCGGATCTCGGCGTCGTTCGGCGTGGCGGATCTCGGATGCATCGACGGCGACCCGACGCCCGAGAAGCTCATCGCCGCGGCGGACCGAGCGCTCTACCGGGCGAAGGAGACGGGGCGTGATCGGGTGGTTGGTGCGGACCGGGTCGAATGGCCTCGGATCGCGGGCTGAATCACTTCGAAACCTCGTCGCTTTCAACGGCATCCTCATCCCGCCTCACGATCGGTTTCGATCGCGAGATCCGGATCGCTTCCATTTCCATGGCCGGGGGGACATCGAGCTCCGCGCGGGTGATCGTCGCGGTGGTGCCCGGCACGGTGCCGATTCTCAGCGACAGTGGTCCATCCAGATCCGGCGGGCCCGGGATCAGGGGAACGTCGTCGACCAGTACCCGCATTCGGTCGAGATCCCGCAGGATCCGGATGGATCCGGGCTTCCCATCCTCGCCGATCGGCCCCGGAATCCGGATGCCGTAACCCGGTCCGGTCCGCATGTCGCCCAACTGGATCAGCATCAATCCCTTCGCCATCGTCGCTTCGAGATCGAGCACCAGCGGGAAGTCGGGGATCGACGTCTTCGTGGTGATGGCCCCACCCGTGGCGGCGTCGAAGTGGATCCCCGTCTCATCCTGTCGGACGCTCTGTTCCGGGTCGATGTCGAAACTCCAGGGGGACGCCGCATCCAGCATCGACTCCGTCTTCGGAATCCCGAAGTCGGCGAGCCGGATCCTTCGCCAACGGACGTCACATCGTCCCGAGTGGACCTGGAATCCGAATCGTCCGGATCGATCCATGAAGTCGAGATGATCGATGGCGGGAACCTCGTTGATCCAGGTCCGGATTCTCGGACCGATCGCGAGAATCCGGATCGTGTTCCACTTGCCGGGTACGAATGCATCCCGGGCGGTGGCGTTGTCCTCGAGGGTCGCCAGCCATCCGCGCCGACCTTCGTCGTACAAGCCCGTCGACCATGATCGCTCGGAAGGATCGATCTCGATCTGGTAACCGACCATTCGCCCTTCATCCGCGGTGCTTCGGATCTGGAAACCGGAATTCCCACCGTTTCGGGCGATCATGACCTCGAACTCGACGAGAAAGTCGCCGTAGTCCCGATCACTCGCGAGGAACCCGTTTCTTGGTGCGTTGCCCGATCCCTTGATCTCGAGATCACCGTCCGGCCCGGTCGTGAATTCGAACTGGACGGGCCCTCCGACGACGGACCAGCCCTCGGGATCGCCGCCTGGCGTCCTCGGAGCAGGGACCAACGCTTTCATCTCGACCCCGCTCCACCACGGTGGTGGGACCTCGGTGGTGATCTCCTGTGCTGAAACCGTGGTCGAGACCACCAGGGTTCCTAGGAGGCGACATGCATCGACGAGAAGGTGGGATCGCATGCCGCGAGCATACCCGTCAGGGCCGGATGGACGGCATCGATCCGAGTTTCGATTTCATGTCGGACGCCTCGACTCCTACACTCTTCACATGGCCCGAACCACCTTGCTTCGACTGATCTCGATCCTGTTTCCGATCACCTCCGCCCTCGCGCAGAACGGTGATCGATCGGGAGAGACCCAGCGACCGCTTCCGGAAGCGTGGGTGCTGCCGCCATCACCGCCACTCACGCCCGAATCGGCGATGGAGGCGTTCCAGCTTCAGCCGGGGCATCGGATCGATCTGATCGCGACCGAACCGCTGATCGGCGATCCCGTGCAGATCGCCTTCGACGGGAACGGAGATCTCTGGGTGGTCGAGATGCGCGGCTACATGCCCAATGCGGACGGCGACGGTGAAGAGGAACCCGTCGGTCGGGTGGTGAAGCTTCGCGATCGCGACGGTGACGGCGTGATGGACGACGCCGAAGTCTTTCTCGATCACCTCGTGCTCCCACGGGGAATCGCCCCCGCCTTCGACGGATTGCTGGTGATCGAACCTCCCAACCTCGTCTACTGCCGCGACCTCGATGGCGACGGACGTGCCGACGACACGCAGATCCTGGTCTCGGGTTTCGCGGGCATCGAGAACCCCGAGCATGCCGGGAACGGTCTTCGGTACGGGATCGACAACTTCTACGAGACGTCGCAGCACCACCAGTCATTCCGACTTCGCGAAGGTCGCGACGGTGATCTCGAGGTCGATACCCGTGAAGTTCCGCGACATGGCCAGTGGGGCGTCGCCCGCGACGATCTCGGCCGACTCTTCTATTCGCCCAATTCCGATCCGCTGATCGGCGATGCGATTCCGAAGCACTACGCGTCGCGCAATCCCGGGGCGAGTGGTCTTCCCGGCGTGCCGCGTCGCGTGGCGTCCGACCGATCGACCTGGCCGGTCCGCATCAACCCGGGCGTGAATCGCGGTTACCAGAACCGGACTCTGCGCAAGGATGGAACGCTCCAGTCGTTCACCGCCGCCTGCGGACCGGAGATCTTTCGGGGAACCATGATCGACGGCGCCTACGGAGACGCCTTCGTGTGCGAGACGGCGGGCAACCTCGTCAAGCGATACGACCTGGTCGACCGCGACGGCGTGCCGGTCGCATCGCCGGTGTACGAGAAGAAGGAGTTCCTCGCGTCGACCGACGAACGGTTCCGGCCGGTGAACCTTCTCACCGGGCCGGACGGTGGTCTCTACGTGGTCGACTTCGCCCGCGGGGTGGTCCAGCATCGGATCTACATGACGTCGTGGCTTCGAAAGCAGGTCGAGGCCCGCGGTCTCGCGAGTCCGATCGGGATGGGACGGATCTGGAGGGTGATGGACGAAGATGCGCCCGAATCGATCGACAACATGCCGATCGCATCGATGTCGGATCGCGAGCTCGTCGGCGTTCTCGACACCGATCCGAACGGTTCGCGTCGGGACACGGCACAACGAATCCTGGTCGAGCGGCGTGCGATCGAGGTGGCTTCGATGCTCCGGGACATCGCATTCGATGCCGACCGGACGATCGCGAGCCGGCTGCACGCCATGTGGACCCTCGATGGAATCGGAGCGGTCGAATCCACCCTGCTCGGTGGTCTCGTCGGAGATGGCGATCCGATCATCCGTGAACATGCCGCGCGAATCGCCGAGTCGATGCCACCGGCGACCGCCACGGGGCCGCTCGCGGCCCTCGCGCTCGACGCCCACCCTCGTGTCCGGATGCAGGCGGTGCTGTCGATCGGTGAACTTCCGACGGAATACGCGCTTCCCATGTTCGACGCGGTGCTCGAACGCGACGCCGAGGACTCCGCGATTCGGAAGGCGGTCATGACCGGCCTCGCGGGTCGAGAGGTCGACATGCTGCTCGGTCCCGGCGATCCCCGGAACGAGCACTGGCTCGGACGCGCAGGCGCAGCGCAGCGACAGGTGCTTCGGGAGCTTGCGGACAGCGTGCTCGCCGCTCGTCGTCCGGATGCCGTGACCGGGCTTGTCACCTTCGCTTCCGATCTTCGCTCGTCTGCGCCCGCGACCAGCCTTCTCCTACTTGATCGGATCGCGGAACGAACGCGGCCGGATTCCAGAAAGCCCAAGCCGATCATGCTGCTCGGGAGTCCGGTGGGTTGGGACGACGTGTTGAGCGCCACGCCGGATGATTGTGACCCCCGAATCGTCGAGGCCGCCCGTTCGATCGATCCGACGCTCCGCTGGGTCGGGCGTCCGGGTGCTTCGAAGAAGGCGGACGTCGACACGTCGGCGGATGGTCTTCTGACCCGAGGTCGTCGTCTCTACGGTCATTGCATGACGTGCCACCAGCCGAGCGGCAAGGGACTGCCACCCGTCTACCCCCCGCTCACGAACAGCCGGTTCGTCACCGGTGATCCGGAGCGGCTCGCGCGCATCCTGCTCCACGGACTGCAGGGGAGAATCCGCGTCGACGGCCGGGTCTACAACCAGGCGATGCCCGCGGCGCCGTTCGGAAGCGACGTCGATCTCGCGGCGGTGATGACCTACATCCGGCAGGCGTGGGACAACGATGCCGAACCGGTGACCCCTGAATTCGTGGCGAAAGTCCGGGCGGACACCGAGGGCCGGGTCCAGCCGTGGACGGCGAAGGAACTCGAACCCTTCGAATCCGATCGGATCGACGACACGGTTGCGACCGAAGTGAAGATCAGCGCCGACCGATGACTTCGCCGACCGGCATGCCGGGCAGCGGCTGAAGCCGGCCTTCCGGCGTCACCCGCAGGACTCCCGCGGCGTTCAGATAGTTGAGGATCGCCACCTGGAGATTCCGCTTGGCGGTGTCCCGGCGATCCTCCGCATCCCGAAGACCCGAAACCGCGGTGGTCCGGTCGCGGGCGGTGGCTCGCGCTGGTGCGGCGTCGATCGAGGCGATCCGGTTCCTCGCGATCTCGATGTTCCGCTCCTGGAGCACCAGGGAGAACTGGGCGCGGTCGATCTGGCGGATCGCCTGCCGAACCGCGACCGCGGCGTCGTCAAGCGATTTTCCGTACACCCTTTCATCCTGGGCGAATCTGACCTGGGCCTGTCGCAACGCGACGGACTCGTCCACGCGATCGAGCGGGAGGCTGAGGAAGATGCCGCCACTCGCCCGGGTGTCACCGAGATTCAGGTCGATGCCCCGGACCACGCCTTCGCCACCGACTCGGACGTCGCCGCGAAGATCGAGATCCGGAAGCATTCCGTTCTCGGCCAGATCGATCTGTCGACGAGAGTCTTCGAGTTGATCCCGATCGGTCTGCAGGTCCAGTCGGTACTCCATCGCGTACTGGACCGCCTGGTCGGGATTCACCTTCGGGGTGGGGAGCTGGAGTTCGACCGGCGTGATGACGATCGCTCGCTCCGGGTCCATGCCGATCCGGACCTTGAAGCGATCGAGCGCGAGTCGATACGCCTCCTGCTGTCCGGCGAGATCGTCGAGCGCGAAGAGGGTCTCCTGCCGGGCGAGGTCGGCCTGGAAGGGTTCCTGTCTGCCCGCGGCGACGAGCGCCGCTTCTCGTTCCTCGATCTGTCGGTTCAAGGCGAGTGCGCCTTCGGCGTTCGAGATCGCCTGAAGCTGCAGCACGAGATCGAGGTAGTCGGTGACGATCGAGACGTAGAAGTCGCGGCGGAACGCTTCGAACGAGCGGGATGCATAGACCAGATTGCGCTGGGCCTGCACCAGATTCTCCCGGGCGGCCATGCCCGCCCCGCGGAGCAGGGGGATTCGTCCTTCGATCACGACCGCGGCATCCTGTCGTCCTTCGTTCGCCGCGTCGTCGAGGTTCCGGGTCAATCCGGCGAGAAACCTGGCGGTGACCTCGCCGCCGTACGGGAGTCGCTGGCGAACACCGAAATCATTGGCCACTCGGAGCGCCGTCTCGTACCGCGTGCTGATCCCCTGGCCGGCGTTGACCGTCGTCTCGTTGAAGAATCCCGGCTCGAAGAAGTGCTCCTGAACGATGAGGGAAAGCGCGGTCAGGAGGTAGGTCTCTTCGGCACCCGTGTACTCGGTGGCGTTCACCTGGGCGAAGGCGATCGCGGTTTCGATCGTCATGGATTCGGCGCCTTCCGGGGTCTCGCCCTGACGTCGGATCCGCGCGATGATCGCTTCGGCTTCATTCTCGGTTTCGTTCCGACCGGTGAAACCCAGTTGTTCCGCCGTGGGATCCCGGGTCGCCGGATCGTTGACCGCGTCGGTGTCCGCGGGGAAGGGGTCCCCCTCGGGGTAGTCTTCGACCTCGAGGGCGGGTGGCGGCGTGTCGCGACTGGCGAGGACCGCGTTCCGTGACTCGACGAGATCGTCGGTCCGAATGTCGACCTGCCGGATCTGCTCGGCGCAGCCCGTGAAAGCGAGTCCGGCGAGGACCGAACAACGAAGCGGCGGGAATGGGATCGACATGCATGGATTCCGGAAGCGGCGAAAGACGGGAGGTCGGGTGAACCGGCGATCGCCGTTTGGGTTCTCGGATGAGTCGGAATCGGTTTCAAATCCCGGGCGGGAGGACCGGCCGAGCGTCTGATTTTCCGGGCTCACGAGGTCGAAAGACGGGAAGGTACGCGAATGTGCGACCCTCCGGGGGCGATCAGACGTACCTGGAGGGTCGGTTCAGGGCCGATTACGACGGATTCGGGAATGCTTCGCCTCCCTCGTTCAGTTCTTTCGAAGAGAGAAACATGCCTCCAATCACTTTCGACGGCCGCAGCTTCCTCGTCTCCGGACGCCGTACGACCTTGTTCGGCGGTGGCCTCGAGTACGTCATGCAGGCGGAACATGACCGATCCGACCGCCTGGATTCCATGGCCCGGCTCGGTTTCAACACCGTCGTCGCATCCTGTCCGTGGTTCCTCCACGAACCGACGGCCGGACGTTTCGACTTCGAGGGTCGACTCGATGTCGGGCGTTTCCTTCGGGAAGCACACGAAGCAGGCCTGCATGCGGTGCTTCGGGTCGGGCCCGCGATCGGCGCACCGTTCGACGGCAGTGGACTCCCGACCTGGATCGGTGAACGAGCCGGCGTGGAACCCAGAACCGGATCGCCCGCGTTCCTCGAACTGGTCTCGCGGTGGTTCAGTCGACTCTCCGAAGAGATCGTCGGCCTTCAGGGTGATCGCGACGAAGGCGGACCTCTGGTCGCGATTCAGGTGGAGCACGGCTGGAACTGCGGATCCAAGGCCACCGGCGACGCCTACCTCGTCGAGCTGGTCCGGTACGCCCGGGAACGAGGCATCACGGTTCCGATCCTGACGTCCAATGGTTTCTGGCAGGAGACCGAGGGGGCGATCGAGACCTGGTCCGGCTGGGACGATCTCTTCTCGAATCTTCGTCAGGTGTCGTCACTTCAACCCGGCAAACCCCGCATCTGCACGATCGAACGTCCCGCGGAATCGGCGTACCGCCGTCCCGGCCTGGCCGCGACCATGCCGCCACCCGGCGAACTCGCCGACCGAACCGTCCGCGCCCTGGCGGCCGGTGCACAGACCATGGTCGCCCACGCCGTCGACGGTGTTCTCCCCGCGGGTGCCGCGGGCCGCGATGCCTGGGGCGACATCGCCCCGAACGCGTTCGCACATCCCCTTCTCGACGAGGTCGGAGACCCCACCGAGATCGGGAATTCGATGTCGATGATCGCCCGTTTCACACGCGATTTCGGTGGCGTGCTCGCGGATCTCGATCCCGATGATCATCCGATGGTCGTCGACCCGGACGATCCGGCCCCCGGTGTGGTCGCCGTCCCCCGATCGGGCGGCGCCGGTTCGGCGACGTTCTTCTTCCGAAAGGGCGGATTCGAATTCGCGTCGGTCATCGATGGTTCAGGGCGTCGGATCACCGCGGACTTCGGAGACCGGGACTGGACCTGGACCCTGGCGGACGCGGATCTCGCCGGGCGTGGACGGCTCGATTGGACTTCCGCGATGCCATTGGCCCTCGTCGGTGGCCGAATGCTGGTCCTCACCGCCGCAGCGGGAGCGACCGTCGACCTTTCCATCGACGGGCGTCCGCTTTCAACGGCCGCGCCCCGGGCCCGCCGAGATGGCTCCGGCCCGATCGTCGAGTCGCACGCGGGGTTCACGGTGGTGGTCCTGAACGAGATCCAGTCCGGGACGATCCTCGACGACGGTGACGGCATCGTGATCGGTGCCTCACGCGTCTTCCGTGATGGCTCGGCGATCGCCCGGGAAGGCATGAAGCCGTTCCGGATCGGCGTCGACGGAACAAGAACCCCCATCCTCGAGCACGACTCGAGCCGTGCCGGTCGCCGGATGGTTCGGAAGTGGCGGACGTGGTCCGAGCCGGACTGCCGATCACTCGACCACCCCCGATCCGTGCCCGTGGATGAAGACCTCGGGCTCGCCTCGATCGGCTCCGGACTCTCCCACGCGTGGTTCACCGGTACGCTTTCGGTCCCCTCGAAGCGACCCAGCCGCTATCTCCTGCTCGGTGGGCTCCGTGACGGCGACTGCTGGGTGGACGGCGCCAGGGTGAGGGACATCGAGGACGGCGGGATCTCGATTCCGGCCAAATCCCGCGGCCGGGAGATCGCGATGTTCCTCAGACACACCTCCCGATCGGTCGACGGAATCCACCACCCCGGTGACGGCGATCGCCCCGGCGCCCTGGTCGCCATCGAACCGCTCAAGGGTGTCACCGACACCACCATCAAGATCGACCCGATCGATCCGTTCGAGACTGCGGCGTTCATCCCGGACGCCGCGGACGGCGAGCGGACCGTGGACGAAGCGATCGAATACAAGTTCAACCACCGTCGCAAGAGTCCGGTGATTCTCGAGGTAGGCACCGGTTCGGCCGGGGCGGTGGTGATCAATGGCGTCACCACCAGGATCTTCGGCCGCCATGGGCTCCGCGAGATCATGTCCGCGGCGGACGATTCGGCGTTCAAGTCGGGTTCCAACACCATTCGAATCGCCCGCCTCGAACATGCCGCCGAGAACGGCGACGAACCGACGGTGACGATCAGCGAGGTCGTCGCAGAGGTGGTTCCCGCGACGGGGTGGCGGCTCCGACGTTGGGAAAGCACCCCGGATCCCCGCATCGGCTCCTGGGTGGAGACCTCGGCGGCGGATGATCGCGCACCACGCTGGATTCGCGGTGAAGTCCGGATTCCCGGCACTCGGACGGGAACGGAACGATCCGGCCGGCTGCGGATCGAGGGTGTGACCCGAGGACGCATCCGCATGAACGGCTTCGATCTCGGCGGGTACGCTCTCCGTGAGCCGGGTGGACGGACCACCCGGGGTGCCAACTCGGTCGAACTGCCGATCCCCGCCGTCGTGCTCGCCGCGGACGGACCGATCGAGCTGCTGTTCTTCGACGAAGCGGGCGCCGAACCCTCGAAGGTGACGGTCGAGTACTGATCCTCCGGGGACGCCTCCGGTCCGGTTT
>NYSY01000089.1 GCA_002683215.1 Planctomycetaceae bacterium | reverse complement strand
CGACGATCGAGACGCGGGCGCCGGCGAGGCGGTTGAACAGACTCGACTTGCCGACGTTCGGTCGGCCGACGATGGCGATGCGGGGAAGTGACATGGGAGGGGGAGTGTATCCGCGGACCGTGCGGAGGCTCCGATCCGGCGGATCGAACCGGTGCGGCCGGAACACGCTCGGGAGCGGGTCGGGATCATCAGGACGCCGTTTCGGAAGCCGCCTTCGCCCTCGCGGACGTCTCGAGGTCGGCCTGGAAATCCGGTTTTTCAATCGATTCGGCATCGAAGGCGTCCGGGGAGGGGCCTCCGCGGTGATCACGCTTCGGACGGCGGAAGCACGCGATCCGCGGCCTCGCCGATCGCGGCGATGCATCGCTCGATGTGCTCGGTGGGATCGACGCCCAGTTCCTCCATCCCGATTCGGACGTCGTCCCGGCTCACCGCCGCCGCGAACGCCTTGTCCTTGAGCTTCTTCTTCACGCTCTTCGGCTTGAGATCCTCGAAGCCGTTGGGCCGGACCCTGGCCACCGCGACGATGAAGCCCGCGAGTTCGTCGCAGGCGAAGAGGTGTTTCGACATCGGGGTGTCGCGGGCGACGCCGCTGGTGTCCACGTGTCCGAGGATCGCCTGCAGGATGGCGTCATCGACTCCGAGTCCCCGCAGGTGTTCGACCCCGACGTACGGGTGTTCCGCTTCGGTCGGATGGCGCTCGTAGTCGAAGTCGTGAAGCAGTCCCGCCACCGTCCACGCGTCCACGTCGTCGGGGGCGTGCAGTCGGGCGTGGTGGTTCATGCAGGCGGCGACCGCCTCCATGTGACCTCGGAGCGATGGGTTCTCGACCCACTCGTGCATCAGCGATCGGGCTTCGTCGGGTGTCATGCCTCCGAGTCTACGCGGGGTTCGAGGCCGCGACCGGCGAATCACCGTCCTCGTCGGTCGGCATCGGGGCATGAGCGGCCATCGCGCATCGAACCTGCCGGACCCGGGTCGCGCGGTCGCCGCGGACCCGCACCACCGGGGCGCGGGTGATGCCGCGGTCCGGAAGCAGCAGGTCTTCGAGAATCGAATGCACGCGTCGGCGATTCGAGGCGTCGAGATAGCGGAAACCGTCGGGCTGGTTCCCGATGTCCCGTTCGATCGGAACGAAGACCAGGAGATCCGCGTGGCCGAGCGCCTCCACGACGGATGGTTCGATCTCGGCGAGGAACGCCGGGTCGATCTCGCCGCCGATCTCCATCGAGAGGATCGAGTGCGCGTGGGCGTCGAGGGGCGAGCGGTCGAAGAGCACCCGGTCGCCGGGTGATGCCGCGAGGAGTCGCGATCGGCCGTGGTCGACCAGGGTCCGCTCCGCCGCGCGGGTCGGGATCGACGGTGGGGGCTGGCCGGTCATCCGGGCCACGGCGCGGATCGGCTCCTCCTCGATCCGGTACGCCGGGCACGCCGCGTGGAGATCCTCGATCAGGGTGGTCTTGCCGACGGACTGGGTTCCCGCGAAGACGATGCGCATGGCGATCCTCAGTCGAGCAGGTTCCGGCCGGTCATCGCGTCCGGCTTGGCGATCCCCAGCATGGCGAGCAGGGTCGGGGCGATGTCCGCGAGGCGTCCGCCGTCCGGAAGCGAGGCGTCGCGCCAGGCGTCGCCGACCACGTGCAGGGGGACGTCGAAGTTCGTGTGGGCGGTCTGGGGGCAGCCGGCCTCGACGTTCCACATCTGTTCGGCGTTGCCGTGGTCGGCGGTGATGATCAGAGCGCCACCACGGGCGAGGGTCGCGTCGATGATTCGACCGACGCAGGCGTCGACCTTCTCGCACGCGGTGACCGCGGCCTCCATCGATCCGGTGTGACCGACCATGTCGCCGTTGGCGAAGTTGACCACGATGAGGCGCTCGCAGTCGTCGGCGGCGAGCCGCTCGAGCACCGCCTCCGTCACCCCGTCGGCGCTCATCTCGGGCTTCTGGTCGTAGGTCGAGACGTCGGTCGGACTGGGAACGATCGCACGTCGCTCGCCGGGGAAGGGCTCTTCGCGATAGTCGTTGAAGAAGAAGGTGACGTGGGGGAACTTCTCGGTCTCCGCGCAGCGGAACTGGGTGAGTCCGGCGTCCGACACCACGGCGCCGAGGATCCCCTCCATGCGAGCCGGCTTCTCGAACATCACTTCGACCGGGAGTCCCGACTCGTACCGGGTCATGGCGGTGAATCGGAGATTCCGAAGTCGCGCGCCGCGGTCGAATCCTCCGCGCTCCACCGCGGCCCACGCGTCGTCGTCGAGCGTGAAGGCCTTGGTGATCTCCCGGGGGCGGTCGCCTCGGAAGTTGAAGAAGACGATCGAGTCGCCGTCGCGGATCCGGCTCTCGACGACGTCGTCGTCGTCGACCCCGATCTGGGAGGGCGTCACGAATTCGTCGCCGTGCCGGGACGCCTCGCTCGGGTCGGCGTAGTACGCCTCCGCGGCGGCGGTCGGGGTGTCGTGCCGGGGGCCGCTTCGTTCGGTGAGGCAGCGATACGCGGCTTCGACCCGTTCCCAGCGGTGGTCGCGGTCCATCGCGTAGAAGCGGCCCATCACCGACACCACCCGGCCGGCCCCGTGCGACTCGATGCCGCGCTGGAGTTCGGCGAGGTAGCCGACCCCGCCGGTCGGCGGGGTGTCGCGGCCGTCGGTGATCGCGTGGATCAACACCCGGTCGCCGGGAAAGCCGCGACGCTTCGCGGCGTCGAGCAGCGCGACGAGATGTCCGAGATCGCTGTGGACGAGGCCGTCGCTCACCAGCCCGAGCAGGTGGACCCGGCCGCCGGTCTCCGTCGCGTGGGCGAAGGCGTCGAGCAGGGCGGCGTTCTCGAAGAACTCGCCGGATCGGATGGATCGCGTGATCCGCATCAGCTCCTGATCGACGATTCGGCCCGCGCCGATGTTCTGGTGACCGACTTCGGAATTCCCCATCACCGGTCCGTCGACGCCGATCGGAAGTCCGACGTCCTCACCGCTGGTCCGGACCAGGGTGGTGGGCCAGTTCGCTTCGAGATCGTCGGCGATCGGGGTGTTCGCCTTGCGGACCGCATCGAAGTCGACTTCGCCGGGGCGGGGGTTTCTCCCCCACCCGTCTCGAATCACGAGGACGGCGGGGGGGTGGGAGGAGGGCGACGGGGTCTCGGTCTTCGGGGGCATTCCGGGAGCGTAGCCCGCCGATGGCCGGTCCGTGCAAGGGGCCCGCCGGGTCCGGCCCCCGGGCTCCCCGGTTGCGGGATCGAGTCCACGATGGATACCCTTCAAGGATGTCGACCGACGCCGCTTCCCGCACCGAGCACGCTCCCATGCTGAAGGACCGCTACGAGGCCGTTCTCCAGCGGGTGGGTGAGGCCGCCCGACGATCCGGCCGCCGGCCGGAGGAGATCGTGACCGTGGCGGTCACCAAGAATGCCTCCATGGACGTGGTTCGTGAACTGTTCGACCTCGGCCACCGGCACTTCGGCGAGAACCGGGTCCAGCAGCTCGCGGCCCGGGCCGCCCAGATCGACGAATATCGCGACCGGATCCGGGAGCACCCCGGGGCCAGCGGCCGCGAGGCTCCGGACCGCCCGAACTGGCACATGGTGGGATCCCTGCAGCGGAACAAGGTGCGGAAGGCGATCGAGAACGCCCGACTGATCCATTCCCTGGACAGCCTCCGGCTCGCCGAGGAGATCCAGTCCCAGTCCGCGAAGCGGGACCGGGTCACCGAGGTCCTGATCGAGGTCAACTTCGGCGAGGAACAGAAGGGCGGGATCGCCGCCCCGGCGGTCCGACATCTGGTCGACCAGATGGGCTCGATGCTGAACGTCCGGGTCCGCGGCCTGATGTGCATGGCTCCGAACACCGAAGACGAAACGCTGGTCCGAAACACCTTCGAGCGGTGCCGCGAGATCTTCGAGGACGTCCGGAAGTTCATTCGGGAATCCGACCGCATCGACGTGCTGTCGATGGGGATGAGCAACGATTTCGAGATGGCGATCGAGTGCGGGGCGAATCTGATCCGCGTCGGCAACGCGATCGTCGGCGACCCGGTGGTCGAGAGCACCGACGACGAGCCGGCCCCCGAGGACGCGGCCGGCTGATCGAGGGGAGTCGACGCCTTGCGGCGACCCGAACCTTCGTGACACGAACCAAAGGACAGGGGCGGAACCTTCGCGGTTCCGCCCCTGTCTCTTTTCGATCGTCGGTCTTCGATCAGAAGCCGTACGTGAATCCCATGGTGATCCACAGGGAGTTCCAGCTGTCGCCCGGTCCGGGATCGCTGTTGTACTCGTCGCGGACGGAGACGTAGAGGTTGAGGTTCTCCATCGCCTTCAACGCGACGTTCACCTTGAGTTCGAGCACCGCGAAGTACTGCTCCAGATCCTCCAAATCGTTCTCGATCGAGGCACTTCCCTCGAAGCCGAGCCCGTCGCCGATCGCCCAGTTCCAGTTGGTGCCGAGGAGCGATCGTGCGGTCCAGCCCTCGAGGCTGCTTCGCTGGTCCCACGACGCACCGGCACCGGCCTTCAGGTTCCAGGTGAGTTCGTCGGTCCTGGAGACGTAGTAGCCGAGACCGCCGAATCCCTTGAAGCGCTGACGATACGACTCCGTCTCGTTGTACTGGTAGCTGGTCTGGCCGAACCAGTTCCAGAGGCCGCCCTTGGAGAAGAGGCGGTCGTACTCGGACTGCGCGATGAGGAAGTTGTCCTGCACCACGTCGTCGTCCTCGTTGTAGATGTACTTCACGCCCGAACTCCAGTTGGAAAGCTCGTCCTTCCGGTTCGCCGCGGCGCTGAAGTTGAAGCCGAGGGTGTTGGTGGTGGTCCGACTGAGGGTGAGACCGAGGCCGAGGCTCCCGGTCCAGGGGCTCGTCTCCTCGGCGACCACGTCGGCATCGGCATCGTCCTGAATCCCAAGGACGAGCGCCGTGGGATCGATCGGCGTGGTGGCGGGTGGCGTGGGGGGTGCGGGGGTGGCGGCCAGCATCGGCGCGGCCAGAAGCAGGGAAAGGGGATCCATCGTCAAGTCCTCCGGAAGAAGTGAGTGATTCGTGGAACGGGGGAAGTACGGCGATCAGAAGGCGTAGGACAGTCCCATGGTCAGCCAGATCTGATTCCAGCTGTCGCCCTCGGAAGGGTTGCTGTCGTATTCATCGCGAACGTTGACGTAGAGCGAGAGGTTCTGCGCCTCGCTGACCTTGACGTTGAGGTTCGCCTCGATCACCAGCAGGTAGTCGCCGTACGCCTTGATGTCGTTTTCGATCGAGGTCGTGGAGGTCAGCCGGGTCAGACTGTTGATCGCCCAGTTGAGAGAGTAGCCGAAGGTGGTTCGCGGAATGAAGGCGGTGCTGCCGTTGCGGTCCTTCGACCCACCCACGCCGCCGCTGATTCGGAGCTTCAGGTTCTCGGTGCTCGAGGCGAGATAGCCGAGTCCGCCGAAGGCCTTGATACGCGTCTTGTAGTTTTCGGTCTGGTTGTACTGGTAGCTGCCCCGGAGGAACCAGAGCAGCTTCGAGTTCGACGCGAACATCCGTTCGTAGTTCGTCGCGATGATCCCGAAGTTGTCCTTGACCTCGTTCTCGTCGAAGTTGTAGACGTACTTCAGGGTGGTGGTCCACTTGGAATCGTCGTCGTCCCGGACCAGACTTGCGTTGATGTTCGCGCCGATCGTCAGCTCGTCGGTCTGGCTGTAGCTCAGGCCGGCTCCGAGGGTCACGTTCCACGGCGACTTCGGCGGCGCCGAATCGTCGGTCGTGGCGGCGAGCGGCGAAGCCTTGCCCTCCTCGTCGGCGTCGAGCGGGTACCCGAGAATCAGCCCGGCGGCGGAAGGGATTCCGGCGGCGGCGACACCGGGCGCGAGGATGCACCCGAGCAGCAGACTTGCGATTCTGGTGTGTTGGAGAGTCGACATTCGGAGCACGATAGCGGACACCCATCCCACCCAGCCACCGGTTCCGAGCGACTTCCGGCGAATCTTCCCCGAGTCCGGATGACGAATCGCGTGGGAGGTGTCAGGATGCCTCACATGACCGAGCCAAATCCCGAACCGATGGGTGGATCCGACCCCGAGAAGCACGATCCGACGGATGCCGATCCGGGCGATTCCCATGCTCCGGACCATGCGTACGACCTCGAGCCGGTGGAGTCGGTGGAAGGCTCGGGCGATGGCCTCGGTACGTCCTCGCCGACATCCACCGACGGCCCGGACGCCGAGGGCGTCGAGCTCGCCTGCCCCGCGTGCGGCGAGGCGATGCCCGGCTCGGACCAGGTGGTGTGCCTGGTCTGCGGGCATGATCTGGTGACGGGTCGCAAGGTCGGAGAGACGCGCAACACGCCGACGTCGAACGGTGGTGCCGCCGTCGCCGACCAGGACGCCGACGAGGGGGCGGGCGTCGAGGCGATCGCCGGTCCCGACCATCTGGTCTGGTTGATCGTCGCGGGCGTGGCGGTGGTGCTCACGCTCTTCGCGACCCTCGCCGGCTGGTCGTCGTTGTTCCCCGCGACCGACGGTCGATACGCGGATTCGGACGGCGCGTTCACGCTGGATGCGCCTCGGATCGCGGTTCGGCTCGCGGCGGTGATTCGCTTCGTGGTGGCATCGGCGGTGGTGGTCGGTTGCGGGGCGATCGCGCTCCGGACCGCGGCCTGGATCGAATCAAGATCGGTCGGTTCGGTGCCCGGCGGACTGGCTCGACTGCTTGCCGTCGTGGTGGTTGCGGCGCTCGCCCGATTGATTCCGGTCGAGTCCTCGGTCCTCCAGGGCATCGTGCATCTGGTGCTTTCGGTCGGCCTGGTCGTCGGTGGCAGCATGCTGGTCTTCGGCCTTCGGGGTCGGATCGCGATCCTCCACCTGATGACCTGGGCCCTGCTCCTGCTGATCATCGTGCCGGCGTCCCGGCTCGTGGCGTGGTCGATGCCGCTCTGGTGAGATCGAATGCGGCGACTTCAACGCGGTCGGGCGGGATTTCCGAACGCACGCACGTCGTGATGGATCTCGTGGGTGACCACGCTGCCGGCCCCGATCATCGCGCGATCGCCGACCCGGATCGTCGGCAGGACCGTGGAATTCGCACCGAGCAGGACCGCATCGCCGATCGTCGCGTTGCCGAGAGCGATGGCGCCGGGTGCGAGATGGGTGAACGCACCGACCTGCACGTCGTGCTCCACGATGGCGCCGGTGTTGACGATCACGCCCGCCCCGATCGTCGCTCGCGCATTCACGACGGCCCGCGGGCCGATGAACGTCCCGGCGCCGATCTCCGCGGACGGCGAGACGGTCGCGGAGGGGTGGATGATGGTCGCGGCGTGTCCGGCGTGGTCGGCGTGCCACCGACGTCGGATGCCCGCGTCGCCGACCGCCGCGTGGATCCGGGCGCCACGGTCGAGCAGTTCCGCGAGTGAAGGATCCGGGTGTTCGGGTGAGCCGAGCCACGGGACGCCGCCGAACGGGGGGCGTCCTCCGTCCGCGGGTCGGACCGCGTCGATCACGCCGACCAGCACGTAGCCCGCCGCGACGGCCGCGTCGCCGACCACCGCGCCGTGTCCGCCCGCGCCGCAGATGATCAGTTCACCGCGTTCGTTCAAGGTTCGCCCTCCAGATCCCGCCGATCCTCGGAGCCGGCCACGACCGGTTCGTCGGTGATCCGTTCCGCCACGGTCGGATCCCATCGCCGGTGATAGCCGGCGACCTGGAGGTCATCGTAGATGGAACCGCATCGGTAGCAGACCAGCCGGGTCCGGGCGAGCAGCAGCACCCCGACGTCGATCGCGAGCACGACCACCAGCATCCCGAGCACCCAGACGCTGTTGGCGAATCCGAGCAGACTGATCGTCGCCCCCGCGAGGGCGATCAGGATCACGAACGGGGTGACCTGGGGAAGGGTGCGGGTCCGGTAGAGGTGGCTGTCGCCGCAGATCACGCAGGCCCGCAGCTGGCCGGCATCGTCGACGGCGCCGTCCCATTCGAGGAACACGTCCCGGTCGGACGCCTCCGGACGAATGCGCACCGGTCGGGTCGCCGGGTCGAGTTCGATCCGACCGACGCGATCCCCGTGCTGGTTCCGGACGTCCACCTGCATCGCGGCGATGGTAGTCGTGGGTCGCCATCGTCGCCCGGGGGGACCGGATCCGGGAGTCGGAAGCGGGTCAGACTTGCCGATCCGGTCGCATCGGGTCATAGTCGCGTCGATGCAAGACTGGAGCTCGATTCTCGCCGGCCGGTTCATCGTCTTCGACGGTCCCGACGGCTCCGGCAAGTCCACCCAGCTCGCCCGATTCACGGCGTTCTGCGAGTCTCACGGCACCGTCCCCGAGGTCGTCCGCGAGCCCGGAGGCACGCCGATCGGCGAGGCGGTCCGGGGCGTGCTGCTCGATCCGCGGTACGAGGAGATGGATCTCCGCTGCGAGATGCTCCTCTACATGGCGAGTCGGTCCCAGTTGATGGCGGAGCGGATCCGTCCGGCGCTCGCTGCGGGCGGTTTCGTCCTCGCGGATCGGTTCATCTCGTCGACGCTCGCCTACCAGGGCACCGCGGGGGGGCTCGCCCCGGAGGAGATCCTCGCGGTGGGCCGGGTGACCACCGGCGGGTGCGAGCCCGATCTCGTGGTCATCTTCGACGTCGACGACAAGACCGCCGCGGCCCGCCTTCCCGCGGAACTCGATCGAATGGAGCGGAAAGGGGAGGCGTTCCACCGACGCGTTCGCGAGGGCTACCTGGCCCAGGCCGATCGCGATCCGGAACGCCATCTCGTCGTCGACGGCACCCTCGACGAGGATTCCGTCTTCGCCGCCCTGCTCGATGGGCTCGGTCGACGACTNGGNNNCGCGGGCGCNTCNTCAGGCCCGGCCTGANCCGAGNCGNCGNCCNACCAGCCGGATCGTCTCNTCGACGACNCGNTCGAGNTCGTCGTTCACCACGAATTCGTCGTANACGCCGCATTCCCGNGCNACCCGCATCTCCCGGGTCGCNTCGGCGTGNCGNCGCTCGATCGTNGCNTCGTCCTCGCGGCCNCGGGCCCGGAGTCGNCGNAGCAGNTCNNCGTCNTNNGGNGGNAGGACGAAGATNCCGAANGCNTCGGGCATCCGNTCCCGGATCTGGATCGCCCCCTGGACGTCGATGTCNAGNGCGACNAGCCGGCCCTCCGCGNGNCTCGACTCGATCTCCTTNCGCGGNGTNCCGTACCANGAGCGNCCGAACACCTGGGCGTANTCGAGGAANCGGTCNTCGTCGATCCANGTCTGGAAGGNCGGTTCGTCGAGNAAGTGGTAGTCGACGCCNTCGGNCTCGACCGCGGTNCGGGGTCGGGTGGTGGCNGACACGCTGAAGACGCCNTCGAANCGNTCGAGGATGCGACGCACGATCGTCGTCTTGCCGACGCCNGAAGGTCCGCTNACNACCAGGAGCAGNCCGGGCGGTGACGAACGTGTCTCCGNGNCCCGGCGCATCGCGTCCGCNTCNTCNGGNGANTCCGNCGGCATCCCGNCCGAGTCGCCCGGGGGGGGCGGCGANGTCGGTGGNGTTCCNGATCCCGGCGGCATCGCATGCGGCTCGTGCATGGGNNGAATCGTAGCGATCCGCGGCGNNTNGTCGNGNCNTTCGACGGGTTGCNCGCAGACGCCGTCGCCGCNTCGCGGGCCGCGGGTACANTANGCGTCCGATGAGCGACTCCTCGAAGCAGCAGACNGACNTCCCNGANACGNTCCAGTCCCTGCTGGTGGCNTTCGCGATCGCCCTGGCGTTCCGNGGCTTCGTGGTCGAGGGCTTCGTNATNCCCACCGGATCGATGGCCCCCACNCTNCTCGGGGAGCANGTNCGNTTCCNNTCGCCGGACACNGGNTACGACTACGCCTTCGACCAGACCNNNCTCAAGCGNTCCCGNCCGGANNCCGTGGTNCCCGTGTTCGANCCNATGATCAGCGAGGATCGNGGGATCGGNGCGACNNAGGTCGGCGGAATCCTCTCGAACGGCCGNATGGGCGANCGGGTGCTCGTNCTCAAGTACCTCTANGAGTTCTTCGAGCCGGATCGCTGGGACGTGGTGGTNTTCAAGAANCCGGTNGATCCGATCGGNCCNAGCCAGAACTACATCAAGCGTCTGGTCGGCGGCGGCGGCGAGCAGGTGCTGTTGGTGGACGGNGACGTCTTCGTCGCNCCCCTCGACGGCGATCTCTCCGATTTTCGGATCGCCCGACGCCCCGANCACGTGCAGGAATCNGTGTGGCAGCCGGTCTACGACTCCNANTTCGTGCCGATCTCNNCGCAGGAGGTCGAGACCNGGATCAAGCGTCGCTTCGACGGCCCGCCGTTCAAGCCCGCCGNNACGGCCTGGGAGATCGCGGACACCCGCGNGTGGCGNTGGGATTCCGANAACNTCACCTGGCTCGACTGGGCGGACGANCAGCTCCCGCTCGACGACTTCAATGCCTACAACNTCTACCGGTACCCGCCGATNCGCGGNGAGAACCGGCTGAANCTCCGCGACCTGCATCCNGTGTCGGATCTTCGNTTCACCGCGGCGATGACNCCCGACGACCCGGAGNCGTTCGCGACGTCNCTGGAGCTCGAAGCCCGCGACCACCGCTTCGTCTTNTCGCTCGACGNCGGCGAGGCGNAGGNGGAGATGCTCGATGNGNCCGGTGAATCGCTTCANTCGGCGACCGGCGATTACGAACCCGGGCATGGCGGNGTGCTCGACGTCGAATTCACGCACGTCGACCAGACGATGGTCATCCGGGTCGCCGGCGAGGAGGTCGCGCGGCTGGAATACGAATGGAATCCGNTGTCGCGNCTNGAGAACGCGACNTTCGANTTCGACATGGANCGNTANCGCGCNAANCCGCGANTGGCCGACCTGCGGCGNCCNCGGGTNCGCTGGAAGTTCGANGGNTCNCCGTTCTCGCTTCGNGGCGTNAACGTCGATCGCGATCTCTACTACCGCGTGGGNCGGCTNGANACNCGNCAGCAGGCNNCGGCNAACGGACCGCGGATGGACGGGCCGCTCTTCGGNTCNGATCCGCTCGANCCCGCNCGGCTCGGNCCCGACCAGTTCATGATGCTGGGNGACAANTCNGGTGCCAGNCGCGACTCGCGNTANTGGGGNCGNCCNCACCCNCTCGCGGTNTCGACCACCGGCGACGACACCCCGTTCGTCGTNCANCGNGACCTGCTGGTCGGCAAGGCATGGTGCGTGTANTTCCCGGCCCCCAACCGGATCCAGGGAACGGGGCTTTCGATCGTCCCGGATCTCGGACGGATGCGTTTCATCCGCTGACCGGCTTCCGCCGGCTTCCTTCCAATCCGCCTTCGTTTCGTCGCCTACTTCCCGCGGAGTTCCCCTGCGCCGGAACTTCCGCCGCCATTTCGGAGTCGGATGCGCCGTGCCGTACGCTTTTGCTCGGAGTCGTCGAGGTCCCCAGGCGGAAGCATCGACCGGGGCCACGAAGAGGCGCACGATGAAATTCGAAATTCGACGAAGCGAGGCCAACGGAGGCTCGGGTGGTGGTGACCGGCATCGGGTTCGAAGGGTGGCGACGGCCGTGCTGCTCGCCGTGACCGCGGCGAGCGGTGGCGGCTGCATGCGAGACTGTCGAAATGCATACTGCGACGCGGTCCGGGCGGGCGCGACCGCGGTCCAGGCCTGGCACTTCCACTGCTGCACCAGGTCCGAATCCCCCGCGATGCCCGCATCGATCGATTGCGAGGATCTCCCGAATCGCATCGCCCGTTTNTCGCTNCTCGCGGCGGAGGCCCGCGAAGTGTGCGAGGCGCAGAACTGGGGAAGGCTTCGCGACATCTGGCGGGAATTCCGGGGTCTGGTACCGCTCCGATTCGTGTCGACGGTCTGGCGGGAGGCGTGTGGCGGATCGGTGGCCTGGGGAGAGAATGAATGGACGCCGTTCGGGCCGGACGTCGGATTTTCGATGTCGCTTCCCTTTGGGAACGACGAGCCGCCCCGCATCGTCTTCGGTGATGCGAATGTGCCGCAGGCGGATGTCGGGGAGGCACCGGGCACGGTCGCCTGGATCGAACGGTCCCGATCACTACGCCCCGGTTCGAAGGCGTCGATGGAGTTCGGAGGACGAACGGTGAAGGCCGCCGCGCACGGTCGCCTGGTGCTCGCGACCCGGGTCGGATCCGGCGATCCGGCGGCACCCTGCGACCTGATCCGCCCCGTGGAGTTCCGGTTGGATCTCCGCGGTGAGGGCTGGTCCGGGCGGCTCGAACTCGTCGGCGGGTTCGAGGGCAATCGGATGATCGAGACCGACGACGGCCTCGAGATGCTGGGGATGCTGGTTCGCATCGAGATCGGAATCGACGAACCGATCGGAATCTCGAGCGTCGGGGTCTTCGACGAAGCGTTCCTGCAGGTGCCGGTGGTGCGTGGGGCGGATGGATCGATCCGGCTCGGCGCCGATCACGCCATCGACGGGTTGGAGCTCCTGCCGGTGGATCCAAGGCTGGCGTCGATGTATCGAACCGATCCGATCGGGGGTCTTCAGGGGCCCGGGATTGATTGTGGCGCGTTCGCACGTTCGCGGGCGCAAGCGTTCCTCGATCTCCATCCCGACTGCCGCACCGCGCCCGCGGTGGGTGGTCCGGTCGAAGATTGACGGTCGGATTCCGGAACGCGGGCCGTTGGTTGGAACTTCTGCGGGTGGTGGGCGTCACTGGTGCTGGTCGTTGGAGATCCCGCGCCCGCCACCCGCAGTCGGTCGCAATACCGTTGCCCGCAAAATCCCGGCCCTCGAAAGCGTGGCCCTCAGAAGCCCGAAAGGTCCGGGAACCGTCGGCCCCGTGTCGATCTGGTGGGATCCGGGCCGATTCGAGCCTCCTCGGCGTCTCGCCCTTGCGTGGTCCGGTGGCGGGGGGCAACATTGGGTGGTTCGACCGGGGTCGGGGCCTTCCCGACGCGACGTTCGAGGGCGGGTGGTCCTCCAGACAACCGATCGACCGAATACAGGAGTTCCGGATGCGTCATCGCCTCGCCCTCACTGCCAGCGTCCTCATCGCACCGACCGCGTCGATCGGCTCGGTCGCGTCCGGCCAGCAGTTCCAGAACCAGACCTCGGACCGGTTTCCCACGCAGGCGCTGTACAGCAACCAGCTGTCGTTCTGCGACGTCGACCTGGACGGCGATCTCGACATCGCCTTCGCCGACGGCCAGGGCTACTCCTCGCAGGGTTCCCCGCTTCGCGCCCGCATCTACATCAACGACGGCAACGGGGTCTTCACCGACGAGTCCGAGGCCCGGGTGCCGATCATCGGCTGGTATCGCGGCGTCGAGTTCGGGGACGTCGATCGCGACGGCGACTGGGACATGGTCCTCGCCAACGACTTCTACAAGACCCCCGTGCTGTTGATCAACGACGGAAACGGATTCTTCAGCTACGACTTCGATCGACTGCCGCCGGCGCGGCTCTCCTCGGCGCGGGCTCAGTTCGCCGACGTCGACGACGACGACGATCTGGACCTCTTCTTCTGCAACAGCGGCACCAGCAGCCGATTCGGTTCGAACGGCCGACCGGTCCTGTACCTGAACGACGGCACCGGATTCTTCACGGACGCCACCGCGGAACGCACGCCGAACGCGATCATTCGCGACCAGCAGGACTGCCACTTCTTCGATGCGGACGGCGACCTCGATCTCGACCTGCACATCGGAAGTCGAAGCACCAACAACGGGGGCAGTCAGCTCTGGTTCAACGATGGAGCGGGCAACTTCACCCGGCTTCAGTCGGGCATCCCCACCGATGGGAGCTGCTACTCCTACGACACCGGGGACTGCAACGGCGACGGGAACCTCGATCTCCTCGGTGCGAACTCCGGTTCGAGCAACCGGGAGCTTCTGCTGCTGAACGACGGCACGGGCACGAACTGGACGGACATCTCCAACCGGATCTCGCCGAACCCGACCTCGGACGACAACGACACCAAGTTCATCGACTACGACATGGACGGCGACCTGGACTTCGTGGTCGCGGCGCTCTTCTCCAGCCAGGACCGGTTCTACCGCAACGACGGCAGCGGGTTCTTCACCCAGCAGACGAACATGATGAGCCCGATCACCGACGCGTCGCTCGACGTCGGGTTCGCCGACGTGGACGG
>NYSY01000088.1 GCA_002683215.1 Planctomycetaceae bacterium | reverse complement strand
GAACGTCGCCTACGTGCAGCTGCCGTTCCTGCAGGAGACCGTCATGCGTGGCGGCACCGGGGGGATCGTCACCCAGTTCAACGTCACCGTGGACACGCCCGCCCGCATGGAGGAGATCGCGGCCATCATCGACGCCGAGTTCAAGCACGACGAACATCCCACCAGCACCTGGCCGGAGAAGGCGTTCGTCGGTCGGGCGGTCCGGGACGTGGTCGAGCTCGTGGGTTTCGCGGGCTGGGTCGGCTGGGGGTCGCTGGCCGCGGTGCTCGCCCTGATCGCGAACGCGATCATTCTCGCGATGCGGGATCGAATCCGCGATCAGGCCGTCCTGCAGACCCTCGGGTACAGCGGCGGACTGCTCGCGTGGATGGTGCTCCTCGAAGGCGCGATCCTCGGCGCCGCCGGCGGATTGGTCGGCGGTCTGGCCTCGAGCATCCTCATCACCTTCGGGCGGTTCAGCATGGCGATGGAGGGCGTCAACGTCGAGATCGTCAACGATCCGCGACTCGCGGTGATCGGGGCCGGCATCGCGATCCTCCTCGGCCTGCTCGCCGGTGCCGTTCCCGCCTTGCGGGCGGCCCGGAGCGAGATCACGGAAGGACTGCGGGCGATCTGAACGCCCGAGGAGACGACCATGCGTGGACTTCCATTCGAGTACGCCGTTCGGAACATGACCCGGAATCCGGTCCGCCTGCTTCTCAGCGCGGGCGGCTGCGGTCTCGTCGTCCTGCTGGTGATGGCCGCGGGCGGATTCGTCAGCGGCATGCAGCGATCGCTCCGCACCAGCGGTTCCCCGAACAACGTGATGCTGATCGGCGCCGGCAGCGAGGAGAGCGTGGAAAGAAGCGAGATCCCCATGCGGACCACCGGAATCGCGACCTCGGGAATCCGCGGCGTCGATCGGATCGCGGGCGTCGACGCGGTCTCCCCCGAAGTCCATGTCGCGATCCCGGTGGTCTCGAGCGGCGACGCGGAGGCGGACGCCATCAACATGATCTTTCGAGGCGTCACCCCGGCGGCGTTCCTCGTGCATCGCGAAGCCCGCGTCACGGCGGGCCGATTTCCCGCGACCGGCGGCGACGAGATCGCGGTCGGCGTGCTGGCCGCCCGGGGACTGGGGTGGGAGCGGGTCGAGGACGCCATCGGCGGGGAGCTCGTCGTCGACGACCGACCATTCACGATCGTCGGCCTGCTCGAGGCGGACGGCGGCGTCATCGAGGGTGAGATCTGGATACCGGTCTCGGATCTGGTGATCATCACCAAACGCGACACCCTCTCCTGCGTCGTGGTCAGACTCGACTCCCAGAACATCACGTCCGCCGCCGGTTTCGCCGCGACCCGACTCGATCTCGAGCTCGTCGCCATCCGGGAGAGCGACTACTACGCCGCCCTCGCCGCCTTCTTCACGCCCATCCGGCTGATGGTCATCGTGACCGCGATCCTCGTCGCCACCGGGGGCGTGATCGGCGGCCTGAACACGACCTACGCCGCGTTCGCGAGCCGCGTCCGCGAGATCGGCACCCTCCAGACCCTGGGCTACACCCGACCGGCGATCGTCCGGAGTCTGGTCCTCGAATCCGTCCTCACCGCCTCGATCGGCGGACTGGTCGCGGCGGCGGTCGGGATTCTCGTGCTCGACCAGGTGACCGTCCGATTCTCCATGGGGGTTTTCGGCCTCGCGATCGGACCCGAGGTCCTCGCGTCCAGCCTGCTCGCCGGACTGCTGCTGGGCGTCCTCGGGGCGTTCGTGCCCGCGATCCGCTGCCTTCGACTTCCAGTGCCGGAGGCGCTCCGCGCCGCCTGAATCCCCTACGCTCTCTCGACCTCTTTTTTCGGAGCTCCCTCGATCATGAACACCAAGACGATCATCCTCGCCGCCTGCACCGCCACCGGACTGCTGTTCGGCGGGTGCGAACCGTCCAGCTCCGGGCCTCCGACGCCGGTCGCGGCCTCCATTCCGGCCGCCTACTTCACCAAAAACCGTCCGACCGAAGTGCCCGACCTCATCAAGGTCAAGCCGACCGCGAAGGTCGGGGACCAGGTCTCCTTCCTGGCCCGCGTCGGCGGACGACCCGAACCCTTCGTCGACGGTATCGCGATGTTCACGGTCGCGGATCCCTCCCTGCTTTCCTGTGAAGTGATGGGCGAAGAAGATCACTGCCCGGTTCCCTGGGACTACTGCTGCGAGGATTCGAACGCCATCACCATGGGTATGGCGACCGTTCGTTTCATCGGCGAAGCCGGTGATCCGATCGCGGCCAACGCGAAGGGCGCCGGGGGACTCGCACCGCTCCGATTCGTGGTGGTCGAAGGCACGGTCGGCGACCGGAACGACGACGGTCTCTTCGTGGTCGATGCCGACCGCATCTGGGTCGGCGGACGTCCGGAACGCGGCAACCTTCGACTCGGCTCCCACGCGGGCGAGGAAAACGTCAACATCGTGGTGGCCCACGATCACGACCACGATCACCACGACCACGACCACGAACACCACGACCATGATCACGACGGAGACGGCATCCCCGATCACTGATCGGAGACCCGCGATGCCGCGTCCCGTCGTACCATTCCAGACATGAGCCTTTTCCTCGGAATCGACGTCGGCACCAGCGGAACCAAGGCGATCATCCTCGACGACGCCGGGGCGGTCGCCGGTACGGGGTCGGGGCGTCACGAACCGGACGCTCCGCAACCCGGCTGGTCCGAACAGGATCCCGAAGCGTGGTGGCCGAGTTCACTCACCGCGATCCGCGACGCCTGTCGCGACGCGGGGGTCGGGGCCGTTTCCATCGATGCCGTCGGTCTCACCGGCCAGATGCACGGCCTAGTGGCGCTCGACGCGGCCGGCGTCCCGGTGCGGCCGGCCATTCTCTGGAACGATGGCCGCAGCCAACCGCAGTGCCGGGCGGTCGAGGAACGACTCGGAATCGAACATCTCGTGGCCGCCTGCGGGAACCGCATGCTTCCAGGTTTCACGGCCCCGAAGCTGCTGTGGATGAGAGCGCACGAACCCGAGGCTTACGCCCGAATCTCCACCGTCCTGCTTCCCAAGGACTGGATTCGATACCGACTCTCCGGTGAAATGGTCATGGACGTGTCCGACGCTTCGGGGACCGCGGTCTTCGACTGCGCCCGACGGACGTGGTCGGATGATCTCCTGAAGGCGCTCGATCTCCCGCGGGCCTGGTGGCCACACGCGGCGGAGGGACCCGAGGTCGTCGCGGCGATCTCCGAGACCGCGGCATCCGAGACCGGCCTCCGACCCGGCATACCGATCGTCGCCGGCGCGGGCGATCAGGCCGCCTCCGCGATCGGAACCGGCCTGGTCTCCGAGGGGCGGGTCGGAACCACGCTCGGTACCAGTGGCGTGGTCTTCGCGCCGACCGATGCCTGGCGATCCACCCCGGACGGTCGACTCCACGCCTTCTGCCACGCCGTACCGGGCCGGTGGCATCTGATGGGCGTCATGCTCTCGGGCGCAGGAAGCCTCGACTGGTTCCGCAGCGCGATCGTGCCCGACATCGACGAGGCCGCGGGTGACGATGCGTTCCCCCGAATCGAGGCGATGGCGGACGACGTACCGGCCGGCGCCGACGGGCTGCTGTTCCTCCCTTATCTGTCGGGAGAACGAACCCCCTGGCCGGATGCCGATGCCCGTGGCGCGTTCATCGGACTCGATCTCCGGCACGACCGACGGCACCTCGCCCGAGCCGTCTTCGAGGGCGTGACCCACGGGCTCGCGCAGTGTCTCGAACTCATCCGGTCCACCGGGGTCCAGCCCCGCACCGTGACCCTCTCCGGCGGTGGTGCGAAGAGCGAACTCTGGCGGCGGACCTGCGCCGATCTCTTCGGCACCCCGGTCACCACCACCAGCACCACCGAAGCCACTGCCTGCGGGGCGGCGATCCTCGCCGCGGTCGGCGCGGGGGCCTTCGCGAGCGTGGAGGATGCGTGTGCCTCGGTGTCGAGTGAACAAGATCGAATCGATCCGGGCCCGGACCGCGAAGTCCTGATGGCGAGACACGAGGTCTTCGCCAGGCTCTACCCGGCGCTCCAGTCCGAGTTCCCCGCCATCGCCGGCAACGACTGACGTCCACCGAGGAGGATCAAAACGTGCTCGAAATGCTCGCCATGACCGTCTCGATGCTGATCGTCGGCTGGTTCATCTGGAAGTTCGTCAACGAACGCGAGGCTCGGGACGAATCGCTCCAGTCCAAGCTCGACGCGGACGACCGGCGGGCCGCGATCGGCCGCGGGGAGTCGCCGGAAGCCTTCGACCGCGAGCGAGACCGGAATCGATCCTGATCGATCATTCGATCGCGTCCCGCACGATGCGGATCCACGAATCAGACGGCGAGCCCGCGGTTCCGAATCCGATTGATCGAGGGCTGCAGGTTCCGTCCCGGGCACTCGGTCGCGGCGCCGGGCCACTCGCGGTGGGTGTAGATCCGGGAGACGGGGACCCGATAGGCGACGGAAAGACTCTTGAGGTGCATCGCGAGCCCGGAGAGCTGCGCCGAGGATGGCCGCTCCTTCTCGAAGTTACCCAGCACCAGGATTCCGATGTTGCCTTCGTTGCGATCCTTGACGTGGGCTCCCTGCCAGGTGACGGGGCGACACGCCCAGACCCGGCCGGCCCGGTCGATCGCGTAGTGGTAGCCGATGTCCGCCCACCCCCGATGGCCCACGTGCGCCTGTCGGATCAGACGCAGCCGATCTTCGGTGTCCCGGATCCGATTCGACGCGAGCGGCGAGGGAAGACCGTCGTGGTGGACGGTGATCGCTCGGATCGGGGTCATCCGATTCATGTCGGCGTAGTCGGGCTTCATGCCGGTCCACGAGGTCCGGGCCGACACGTGACGGAACTGCCCGCCAGCCTCCGCGGTGCTCGGCTTCACGACCTTCGTCGATGAGACACGAGCGGCTCCCCGCCCCGGCGTGGGCCAGTCGGGCTGGACGCTGGAGGATCGGCTCCGCGTCGAACCGCAGCCACCGAGTCCCGCCGCGACGGCGCCCCCCGCGAGGAGCGAGCGTGCGACGTCGCCGAGCATGCGGCGCCGATCGACGCCGTGGTCGGAGGTGTTCGGGATGCCGTCCCGGCTTTGCTCGTCCATCAAGCACGTACCTTTCCATGAACGGAGACCGGACGGAGAATCGACTCTTCTGCGGGGGCCGCGAGCGTCTTCGAAACGACGATCGGAAGGGTCCGGTTCGTGCTTTCGAGCGATCCGACCTCGATTCATCGACTGCAAAGGTCGGACCGCACCAGTATAGGACCGCCTCCAGCCGTGGAATCCGCGGATCGGGCGGGTTGTGCCGGGCCGCCGCCTCCGGCCGAAGCCGGTCCTCCGGATCACCGACGAGCGGCGACCATCGATCGTCGATGCCGACCGTGGCCGGTGGCGACATCGGCAGGTGCGACGAAAGCGGGGGGAGACGACAGGTGCTGTTGAAGATGATCCGGGATCTGACCGTTGGAGAGACGCTCGCCCATCCCGTTCGCCGAAGGGGGCGACCGGGAATGCTGCTTGCCGCCGGCACGGTGCTCGATCTCGGAACGCTCGAACGGCTCGCGAGGATGGGGGTCCGACAGGCGTGGATCGAACGCGCCGGTACCGAGGGCGTCGAGGAGTTCCTGCCCGTGGCCCTCGAGACGACCCGGGACGATCTTGCGGAACACGCCGGCGCGCCGATTCGCGACATCGCCGCGACCCGAAATCCGGCGGTCGCGGTCGATGCGATGAAGGCGGCGGTGGACGATCTCGTCCGAACCGCCCAGGCTTCGAGCCGGACGGCCCGACTCGTGACCGAAGTCATCGGCGGTGACGACGAGCCGACCCGACACGCCGTCTCGGTCTGCCACCTGTCCCTCCTGCTGGGACTCCTGCTCCGGAATCACGTCGCCTCCGAACGCCCTCGGCTTTCCCGGATCCGAGCGACCGATCTCGCGCCGCTTGCGCTGAGCGGACTGCTCCACGACATCGGGCGAATTCGCGTCCCCTGCGAGGAGAACCTCGAGTCACCCGACCCGACCACGGAAGCCGCGCACTGCCTCGACGCGCGACGCATGCTCACGCGATCGGTTCCCCCCTCGGTCGTCGCGGCCGCGATGCAGCACCACCGACGCTTCGACGGCACCGGATTCCCCGTGGGTTCGCGGCGGCGGCCGGCGTCCCCCACCGACCTGCACGTATTCAGCCGAATCGTGGCGGTGGCCGATCACTTCGATCGCCGCCGAACGCTCCACCCCGAAGAGACCAGGATCGAGTCCCTCGCCTGGATGACCGCGCCGGTTCGACGCGGCTGGTTCGATCCGACCGTGCTGGCCGCCCTTCCGATCGCGGTCCCCGCCCTGCCTCCCGGAGCGTCGATTCGACTGTCGAACGGGCGGGACGCGGTCGTCCTGAGGCCCAATGAGGATCATCCGCTCGGCCCGCTGGCACGCGAGATCCGAGCGGGCCGAAAGGGTGCGGTGATCGATCTCGCGACGGATCCGAGGGTCCACGCCACGCATCAGGACGGACGCCCGCTGCCCCCCGCGAAGGCACTCCCCGGATCGCTTTTCGACCCACCTCGCCACGCGGCCTGAAACCCGTCCACCGCGAACCCGCGATGTCGTTTCGAAGCCTCGAAAACGCCACTTTCCCGGCGGTTTTCCGGTAGAATCCGGTGTCCCGAAGTTGATGCTTCGAGATGCGATCGGTCGCGTTCGAAACGGCCGATCGTTCGACGCCTCCGAGTCGCTTCGCGTGCGTCTCGCCCGAACCGAACCCCACCCGCAGAGCCCCGGCAATGACCGACCAAACCGAACCCGTCGACTCCTCCGCCGGCAAGGGCGACGACTACACCAGCGAATCGATCCAGGTCCTCGAAGGCCTCGAAGCGGTGCGGAAGCGACCGGGCATGTACGTCGGCGGCACGGGACTGAACGCGCTCCATCACCTCGTCTATGAATGCGTGGACAACGCGATCGACGAGGCGATGGCCGGATTCGCGACGCGGGTGACGGTGCGGCTGGGCATCGACGGATCCTGCGTCGTGACCGACGACGGCCGCGGCATGCCGACCGGCCCGATGAAGCACGAGAACCCGATGATCGACGGGCGTCCCGCGGTCGAGGTGATCCTCACCCAGCTGCACGCCGGCGGAAAGTTCGGTGACAACGCCTACAAGGTGTCCGGCGGACTCCACGGCGTGGGCGTGAAGTGCGTCAACGCCCTCTCGGAATGGACCCGGGTCGAGGTGGCCAAGGACGGCGGCGTGAAGGCGATCGAGTTCTCCCGGGGCGAGGTCTCCAAGCCCCTCGTCGACCTCGAGCAGTCCGCGATCGCCGACGTTCCGGAAGGGCGCAACGGCACCCGGATCTCCTTCAAGCCCGACTCGACGATCTTCCCCGAGACCGACTTCCGCTTCGAGACCCTCCAGCATCGCCTCCGTGAGCTCGCGTTCCTCAACTCGGGGGTGGTGATCCGACTGATCGACGAGCGGGTCGACGCGGCGGGACGGATCCGCGAGGAGACGTACCACGACGACAACGGACTGGTCGCATATGTCACACACCTCAACGCGGCGAAGAAGGTGGACAGCCCGATCATCCATCTCGAAGCCGGCGACGAGGAACTGCAGATCCGCGCCGAGATCGCCATGCAGTACACCGACTCGACCAGCGAGAACCTCCTCCCCTTCGGAAACAACATCTTCAATCCGGACGGCGGCACCCACGTCCAGGGCTTCAAGACNGCNCTCACNNGNACCATCAACGGGTACNCGAAGNNGAACAATCTNCTNAAGGACNTCACNCCNANNGGNGANGANCTCCGNGAAGGNCTGACCGCGATCNTNAGNGTNAAGATCGNNGATCCGCAGTTCAACAACCAGACNAAGGAGAAGCTNCTCAANCANGAGGCGGANNNNTTCGTCAGCCAGNTGGTCNCCGAGGGCCTCGGNGCCNGGCTCGANGAGCATCCNNNNGAAGCNAAGCAGATNGCNNNGAAGGCNNNNCTCGCGGCNCAGGCNCGNGANGCNGCNCGNAAGGCNCGNGAANTGATCAANCGNAAGGNCGCNCTCGANTCCGGCGGCATGCCNCACAAGCTCGCCGACTGCTCGAGCAACAAGGTCGAAGAGACCGAGATCTTCCTCGTCGAGGGTGATTCGGCGGGTGGAAGCGCGAAGGGCGGTCGCAACCACGTCACGCAGGCCATTCTTCCGCTTCGCGGAAAACTGCTCAACGTCGAAAAGGCGAGGCTCGACAAGGTCCTCGGGNTCGAGGAGATCCGTACCCTCATCCAGGCCCTGCAGTGCGGCATCGGCGAGGACTTCGACGTCAGCAAGCTTCGCTACGGCCGCATCATCATCATGACGGACGCCGACGTGGACGGATCCCACATCCGAACGCTTCTGCTGACCTTCTTCTTCCGCCAGATGCCCGAACTGGTCCGTCGAGGCCACGTCTACATCGCGCAGCCTCCGCTCTACCAGCTGCTTCGTGGCAAGAAGTCCTCGTACGTGCTGAACGATCGACGCATGAACGAGGTGCTCATCGACCAGTCGCTCGAGCACGCGGTCTTCGTCGTCCGGGAGGACGATGGCGGGATCCGAACCCGCGTCGAGGGCGACGACGCCCGACGGCTCCTTCGGAGACTCGAGCGACTCGAAGAACTGGTCACCGTGTCCCAGCGCCGCGGCATCCTCTTCACCGATCTGCTCGACGCGCGACACCGCGACCCACAGGGCGAGGACCGCCTCCCCCACTTCCACGTCCGCTGGCAGTCCGGGGAACGGCTCTGCTGGAGCGAGGCCGAGGCGACCGAAGCGATCGAGGCGAACGAACTGATCCTCGACACCTCGATCGATCCCGAGGTCGTCCCCGGTCCCGATCCCACGCGGGTCGCCACGGTGTGGGAACTCCACGAGAACCGGGAGATCGATCGGATCATCGCCGAGCTCGCCGAGACCGACGTCTCGATCGACGACTGGGCGCTCGTGCAGGAGGAGGCCGTCACCGGCGAACGGCTGCCCACCCGCTACGGCTGGCTGGTCTCGACCCCCAAGAAGAACCCGCCCGAGGAGATCGTCGAAGCGGTGAACATCCCGGCGATCATCTCCACGATGCAGGACGTCGGGCGACGAGGCAGCGAAGTGAAGCGTTTCAAGGGTCTGGGCGAGATGGAGGCCGAGCAGCTCTGGGAGACCACGATGGATCCCGAGAAGCGGACCCTGCTTCGGGTCAGCTGGGACGCCGCCAGCGAGGCCGACACGCTGTTCGCGACCCTGATGGGCGAGAACGTCGAAGCCCGCCGGAACTACATCGAGGCCCACGCCCTCGAAGTCAAGAACCTCGATATCTGAGCCGGTTCGGGCCGAGACGCCCGACACGAGCATTTTCGGCTCGAAAGATCCTGTACCCCCGTGTTCTGGATCGGTAGCATCAGTCAGGATCGAGACTCCGGCCATTCCCTGGAATCCCGGGATTTCGGGAGCGTGCCTTTTTCACGCCGGTTCCCCCACCACGATGACAATTNGACTTCGAGGAGATTGAACACGATGAGCATCACCCGAGCCCCGTTGGCCGCCGCCCTTCTGGGCGCNAGCCTCACGCTGACTTCGATCGCCGCGGCGTCCACCGACACCGGCGACGAACCGTGCAATCCCCTCGCGATCTTCAACCCGGTCTCCTTCCCTCCGACCGGCTTCTATCCGCTCGCGGACTGGGTCAATCGGTACAACGCGTCGACCCTGCTCCAAGATTCGGACGGCACCCCCCTCGGCGCCCCCGCGGCCGTGACCACCGAGCAATCGGACCTTGCATGGGAGAAGCTGGTTTCGTTCCAGGAATCCGATCAACCGCTGACCATCAACGTCCAGTACTCCTCGGACACTCCCCCGGTCCCCTACACNATCGAGAATCCGGTCCTTGTGATCAGCCTGAACGTGAACAAGCCATCGACCTTCGCCGGCGGCGGTTTCCGTTCCGTTCGTGACAGTTACCTGCCGATCGTCGACCCGGACTCGAACGGCGAGGCCGTGTTTCGACGCTACGACGTGAACAAGCAGGACGGCACGTACAACAACTGGATGACGGCACACATCGCCGAGCAGGTGGACGGTGAGATCACGTACGCCCCGGGAACCACGCTTCACTACGTCCGCGAGGTGCTCGGCCTCGGCGAATGCGCCGATCCCGCTGATCCCGCGCCGGAGGCCATGCCCTGCGTACTCGCACCATCGATCGCCGTGTCGGGTGTCGGGATGCCGTACATGTTCCCGGGCGACGACGGCAACGTCCCGTTCAGCGACCCGTGGGAGTATCGGCCCGGCATCGGCTCGAGCCAACCGGCGAGCGCTCGGTGGTGGAAGCAGCAGCTCTACGTCTTCGTGGCCGACCGGGATGCGTTCGTCAGACCCTCCTTCAATCCCTCCATGCGTCGGACGACCGAATCACTTCCCACCCAGAATGGTCGTCCGATCTGGTCGCCCAAGAAGAAGGGGACCGGGAGCTACCGACCGCCGAACCCCGACGAAGCGATCTACGACGCCTATATCAAGGCCACAGAGAACTTCATCGGATACATCGGCGTCGGGGATCCGGACACCGCGACGGAATACGTGGGGACGCAGGGCTTCGAAGACTGGCTTGTGCAGTGGAAGGAGAACAGCTGGGATGCCCCGGCCGGCGGCTGGGAGGATCTCGAGTACGTCACGGGATTCCCGTTCAGCGGCCTCGGACTCACGCTCAATTGGAATCAATTCAACCCGGGATCGAAGGACTTCGTTCCGGGCGATCTGAGCGGGAGTTTCGGCGCGGCGAGCGAGATGATCCACGCCACGCATCATCCGATGTTCCTCATCACCTACATCGAACCGCACCAGTACCTCAACGGGCCGGCGGCGGGCGAAGTGCCGTGGTGCGACACCTGCCCCGGAGACTTCAATCGGGATGGCATGGTCGACGGCAGCGACCTCGCCGAACTCCTGCTCCACTGGGACTACGGCAGCCTTCCGTCGGCCGAAGGACAGTGCTTCAACATCGACCGTCAATCTCCGACCATCGATTCCGGCGATCTCGGCCAGCTGCTCGCCAATTGGGGCAGTTGCGAGTGGCCGCTCCCGGATTTCCGACCGGCGGACTGCCCCTGAGCGATGTGGCACACCCTGCCGCATCCGACCCGGTGGCGGTTGCCTCCCGTCCGGCCGCCGGCCGCCGGTCAGGCTTCGGCGATCGCCGCCTGCCGGAGAATGCAGGAATCGCATCGTCCGCAGGGCGCTCCGTCCTCGGGGTCGTAGCAACTGAACGTCCGATCCACGGGCACCCCGAGTCCGACCGCCTTGCGGACGATGTCGACCTTGCCGAGTTCGGCGAGCGGCGAGACGAACCGCGGACCATGTCCCTCCACGCCGGCCTTCGTGGCGAGATCCGACATGCGCTGGAACGCGGCGAGGTACTCGGGCCGGCAGTCGGGATACCCCGAGTAGTCGATCGCGTTGATCCCGAGCCAGATCTCCGCGGCCTCCCGGACCTCCGCGTAGGCCATCGCGAAGCTGAGGAAGATCGTGTTCCGAGCGGGCACGTAGGTGATGGGGATCGACGCCTCGGCGGACTCGCCGGCGGTCCGGCCGTGACCGTCGACCCGATCCTTCGGCACCGCGATGTCATCGGTGAGCGCAGACCCGCCGAACGCCCGCAGGTCGATCGAGAGCACCCGGTGTTCGCGAGCGCCGAGGAGATCGGCGAGCTCCGCGGCTCGCTCCAGTTCGACGCGGTGCCGCTGGCCGTAGTCGAAGGAGAGCGCGAAGCACTCGCGACCTTCGGCCCTCGCCCAGGCCAGGACGGTGGCGGAATCG
>NYSY01000087.1 GCA_002683215.1 Planctomycetaceae bacterium | reverse complement strand
CACGAGCCCGTCGAGTTCGGTGCGGGACGCCTCGAATCTCGATTCGGCGTCGGACGCGCGTTCATCGGCCGCGGAGACCCGTTCATCCGCGGCCGCGAGTCGGGATCGGAGGTCGCCCTGTCGACGACCGTTCCAGAGGGAGACGCCGAGGGCGGCGAAACCGCCGCCGACGATCAGACCAGAAAGCAACCAGAGGAATTCAGTCATGGTGCGATCGTAACACCCCGGATCGAGGTTTCTGACCACCTGCCGCTCGAGCAGCCGCCATGGTTGACGATCGGCCACGAGCCGTCGAAGGTGTGTCCATGAACCCCCTCGTCACGGTGTTATTCCTTCCCTTGATATTGCTCGCGGAGCCACCCGAAGGGGCTTCCGCCCCGGAACCGACCACGGTCTCCGGCGTCCCGGCGACGGTGGTCTTCGAGGCCGGGGTCGATCCCTATTCGCACATCCGCATTCCGTCGCTGCTGACCCTGGCGGATGGAACCCTGCTCGCGTTCGCGGAAGGACGGGCGGGTGGCGACCACGCGAAGAACGACATCATCCTCAAGCGGTCGACCGACGGCGGCGACACCTGGGGCGGCCTTCAGGTGCTCGACGACCAGGGCGGCGACTCCCTGAACGATCCGATGGCGGTCCAGATCCGTCGGGGCCCGAATGCGGGCCGGGTGCTGCTCTTCTACATGTCGTTTCCAGAAGGCTGCCATACGAACTGCGTCGAACCGGGCTACGGCCCGCGGAGCTCGCGAAACTGGTTGATGCACTCCGACGATCGCGGGCGGACGTGGTCGAAGCCGCGTGACGTGACCGAGCTCGTCCGGCGTCCGACGTCGAGCTTCGCGGGCAGCCCGGGCGTGGGCATCCAGCTCACGAGGGGTGATCACGTCGGTCGGCTGGTGATCCCCTACCGACAAGGACCGCTCTCCCGGGTCCGGATCTACATGCTGTATTCCGACGATGGCGGCGCCACCTGGGTGCGTGGTGACCTGGTCGGCGACGGCACGGACGGTGGCGGCGGGGACGAGGTCGCGGTCGCGGAACTCGCCGACGGCACGTTGGTCCTGAACGCCCGTGGACACAACGACGCGCCGAAGTCCCGCAAGACCGCCCGGTCCAAGGACGGCGGCGTCACCTGGACCCCGCTCGTGAACGATCCGGCGATCCCCTCGCCCCACTGCATGGCGTCGATCATCCCCTTCGCCATCGAGCTGGAAGGTCGGCCCCGGACCGGACTTCTCTACGCGGGCCCTTGGAGCCCGACCCGCCGAGCACTCGGTTCGATTTCGGTGAGCGATGCGGCCGGCCGGAACTGGTCCGGACCGGTCGAAGTCGTGCCGGGCGGATTCGCGTACAGCCAGTTGTCGATGATTCGTCCGGGTGAAATCGGATTGCTCTTCGAGGGGGCCGGTTACGCTCGAATCGGACTCTTGCGACTCGATCTCGCCGAGGTCCTGGCGGATGCAGCCACGGCATCGCGAGCATCACGAACCCCCGTATCGGTGCCCTGATCCGTTCTGAAGCTCCGATTTTCGACCGAACCCGCGTGATTCCTCGAATTCCGTTCGAATCGGGGAGACTGAACCCGGAGACCGGCCATGGACCCAGTGGTGACGACGCACGACTGCCATGATCTGGACGCGGTCCGGTCCGGGGATCTCGACGCCTTCGGGCGGATCCACGACCGCCATGCCCCCCTGGTGTTCGCCCTCTGTCGTCGCCGCGGTGTCGGTGGACCGAGCGGGTCGCCGGCCGACGCCGACGACGCGACCCAGGAGGTCTTCATCCGTGCCTATCGAAAACTCGACACCCTCGACGACTGCACCCGGCTTCGGGCCTGGCTCTGCGGCATCGCGAAGTTCGTGGTTCGCGAACGCAGCCGGGCCGCGGCACGCCGTCGTCGCCACGAGGGCGACGCCATGAACGCCGCCATTCGAACCCACGGCGGTGCGGACTCGCTCACGCCGCCCGGGGAGCTGGCCCGCCGCGAACGGTTCGCCGCCCTCGAGTCCGCGCTCGACGGACTCGCCGACGACGAACGCCTCGCGATCCATCTTCACTATCTCGAACACGATCCGGTCACCGCGGCCCGCAATGCCCTCGGGATCTCCCGAAGCGGTTACTACAAGCTGCTCGCCCGCGCCCGGACCCACCTCGCCGAACAACTCCGCGATCACGCGCCGGAGGATCACGCATGAACCACTTCGACAGAATCCACGGACTTCACCGATCACCCGACGCCCACGATGGCGGTGGCGGTGATGACGCCGCCGGCGTCGATCGCCTGCTCCGAGAATGGCACGAAGAAAACGCCGCCGCGGCGCGGGCGGGCCGCGATCGGATGCTCGAATCCGTCGCTTCCGAGACGGCGCCGGTGGGCCGGATCGATGCGGCGTCGGCGCGGACCCGTCCGGCCGACGCAAGGAATTCACGTCCATCGCCCGGTCGACCGCTCGGCGGATCGCATCTGTTCAGCCGGAGCGGAATCGCGGTGGCCGCCCTGCTCGCGATCGTGGCCTTCCTCGCGATCCTCGCGGTGGAACCTGATCGGAACGCCGCGATGGCGGGTGTCGTGCAGGTTCCGGAAGGTGGTCGGCTCGAGGCCTTCGCCCCGGACGGCGAACTGATCGGCCCTTGTCCCCTGGAGGGAACCGACGTCGCGGTCGAGATCAGCGGACCCATCGTCTCGGTCTCGCTCACCCAGCGATACTCGAACACCTACGACATGCCGATCGAGGCCATCTACACCTTCCCGATGTCGGACCGCGCCGCGGTGCATCGAATGAGGATGACCATCGTCGATCGAGACGGCGAGGAACGGATCGTCGAGGGCGAGATCAAGGAACGGGCGCTGGCCCGCATGATCTACGAGCAGGCGAAGGACGCTGGCTACGTGGCGGGCCTGCTTGAACAGGAACGACCCAACATCTTCACCCAGTCGGTCGCGAACATCGAGGCGGGGGCGGTGGTCACCATCGAGATCGGCTATCTCGAGGTGGTTCGCGCCCGCGACGGCGAATACGCGTTCGAGTTTCCGACGGTGGTCGGACCTCGCTACATTCCGGGGTCGCCGTCGGCGATGACCCCCGGATTTCCGCCGCTCGAGATGATTCGTCGCGGGATCATTCTCCGAGGTCCGTGCGACGTCATCCCGTTCGGTGATCCGGAGCAATGGAACGAGTTTCTCCAGCGTCCGGGCGGGTTCGATGCCTTGACGTTCGAGGCATGGATGCGGCGCAAGGTCGCCGAGAATCCCGAACGCTTCGATCCGGCGGTCGCCGGGACATGGCACGCGGAACGGATCTTCCAGGCGTTGACCACCGCGGTTCGAATCAATCGACCCGCGATCGTCGGTTCGACGGCGACCCCCGCCGCCGAAGCGATGACGACGGTGGTCGATGGCGCGGTGATGTACGACGCACCGCCGGCGCTCGGCGAAGGATCGGGGACCGGCGATTCGTCTCTGGTTCCGGAGTCGTTCACCCTTTACGCGAACGGCTACGGCGAGATCGGCGGGCGTTGGTTCGCCTGGCGGCTTCCCGAAGCCTCCGCCGAGGGAGGCGGCTTCGCGGCGGACACCGATCAGGTTCCGGATGCCAGTCGGATCACGCCGATGCCGGTTCGTCCGGACCGGCGGGCCGGCCACGACATCTCGATCGACGTCCGCCTCGACACCGGCGGCGTGCCGATCGCGTCGATCGACGCGCCGTTGCACGAGATCGTGGAGCGACCGGAGGGCGTCGGCCGGGTCGATGTCTCCCTTGCCCGTCGTGACACGATTCCCAATCGCGACTTCGTGCTGCGATGGCGGCTTCAGGACGATGCGATCACGGAGAGCGTCTTCACCCACGTGGCGACGAATGCAGCCGCCCCCTCCGCGGGATCGGACATCGCGGGCGTCGCGGGTGGGTACCTCACCATGGTGCTCGCACCACCGGCCCGCATCGCCGACGAGGAGGTTCGTCCCCGCGAGCTCGTCTTCGTGCTCGACACTTCGGGCTCGATGCGGGGTTTCCCGCTCGAGAAGTCGAAGGCCGTGGTCGCGAAGGCGATCGAAGGCATGCGGGCGAACGACACCTTCAATCTGATCACGTTCGCGGGAAAGACCCGGATCCTCTGGCCCGAACCCCGACCGGCCACCGAAGAGAATCGCGAGCTCGCGCGGAACTTCGTCGACGGTCTCGCGGGCGGTGGTGGCACCGAGATGATGCAGGCGATCAATCAGGCCCTCGTCCAGACCGGGACCGGCGACCTGCCGGATGCGGCAGGCCTGGCCAACCTCCCCGCGGACGGTCGGATGGTCTCGGTGGCGGTCCCCTATTCATCGATCGTCGTGGATGGCGGACGGACCTGGCTCGTGGTTCGAGACGGTCTTCGCCTCCCGCTCTCCATGTCGGTCTCCCTTCCGACCATGAAGGACCAGGACCCCGACGTCGAACTTCTCGGTCGTTGGCTGACCATCGACGGCGAGCGACGCTTCGAGATCGCGCAGGCCGGATTCGCGGAACGGACCCTCACCCCGCCGATGCGGATCGTGACGTTCCTGACCGACGGATACGTCGGTAACGACCGTGGCATCATTCAGGCGGTTCGGGACAACGCCCGCTCCACCCGGGTCTTCGCCCTCGGCGTCGGCAACAGCGTCAATCGATACCTGCTCGACGAGCTGGCGCGCGAAGGTCGTGGCGCGGCCGACTACGTGCTCCTCGCGGATGGTGCCGACGAAATCGTCGAACGCTTCTCCGCGCGGATCGCGACCCCGGTGCTCACCGACATCGAAGTCACGATNGAAGGCGTCGNGGCCTTCGACATCCTGCCGAAGAATCCCGCCGGACTGCTTCCGGACCTCTTCGATGCNCAACCGATCCTCATTCATGCCCGGTACGCCCCCCCGTCCGGTGGCGCGATCGAAGGNACCGTGGTGATCACCGGGAACACCGGCACGGATCNCTACGAGCGACGGGTACCGGTTCGATTCTCGGCCACGGCGCCGGACCATGGCTCGATCGCGACGTTGTGGGCACGAGCGAAGGTCGACGACGTCCTCGCGCCCCATCTCGAAGCACTGGAACAAGGCGCCACGCCGCCGGCGATCAAGGCCGACGTCGTGCGTCTCGGCGAGGACTACGCGCTGCTCACGCCATTCACCAGCTTCGTGGCGGTGGAGAAGACCAGGGTCGTGGTCGGTGGTCGTCCGATGCTGGTCACCGTCCCCATCGAACTGCCCGAAGGCACCGATTGGCAGGGTTTCTTCGGGCCGGACTGTCCTTCGGTCGTTCGCGAACGCGGCATCGATCTTGGATTCGTCGATCCCGGACACTGGGCTTCGGATCGGATTTGGAACGCGGAAGAGGATCTCCCGACCGAATCGGCCTTTGGCGCATCGCAGTCCGTGAAGGAGCGTGCCTTCATGCCGCCCCCGCCGTCGTCGCGGGCAGGGAGTTCCGCACCGTTCGGCGCCGGTGGAGGCGCGGCGATGCCCAAAGCGGCGACCAGGTCGGGTGGCCGTGGCCGGTCGGCACCCAAACCTTCGACCGCGAGCGGACGGGCCACCCGCGGTGGTGGTGGTTTCGCGGCGAGTGCCTCCGCTGGGGGCGGTCTGGCTCAAGAGGGTTCGGCGATCCCGCTGGACTCGGCCGTGGATTCTCAGCAAGCCGCCGTCGAGGATTCCGACGATCAGGACGTCTCCATGGTCGGTTCGGCGGACGCCGTGGTCGAGGCGATCGAGGCGATCGAGGAGATCGCGGCGATCGAAACACCGAATCGTCGAGATGACTTCGAAGGCATCTGGCGACGGCTCGATCGACGCCTTCTCCTGCTGGCCTTCGGGGTCGAGCCCGACGAGGTCGCTGGACTCCCGCGGACCGGCTTGAATGGTCGACCCTGGCTGATCGATGGAACCGTGGAGATCTCGCTGCTGGTCGACCCGCCGGTCACCGCCGCCCTTCGGACGTCGCTTGAATCGGTCGGACTTCGCATCGAGGGAAGCGACCCGCGACGCGGGATCATCGTGGGGCGGATTCCGATCGATCGACTGTTCGATCTGGCCGCTCTGGAATCGGTTCGACGGGCGACCCCGTCCTCCGGCGCGTGAAGCCCGGTCGAACTCGCCGGCTCCTCCATGAAAGACGCCCTTCCCGCCCGTGTGGCAGGAAGGGCGTCTTCATTCGAGTCGGCTGGGTCGTGGGACGCGATCCCGATCAGGCAGCCGGGTCGGAGACCTTCGCAAGGTCGGCCGACGACGGATCGATCGCGAACCGCACCTGAGGACGCGACCGCGTGACACCGTCTTCGGCGATCGTGCCATCGACGACGACGATCACCGTCGAGTCGGATGCTTCGGTCCTGACGAGGGCGGAGACGGTGGTGGATCCGCCCTCGATCATCACCTCGCCCGTTTCGCCGGCCCGGACGAGCAGGCTCGGCGCCGCGAGGATCCGCGACGGATCCCCGACGTGAACGAACCGGAGCTCGACCTTCACGACGTCGTCTTCGGGCATCGTGCCGCGGGCGGCGAGTCGATACTCGCCCACGCCGATGGATGCGTCGGGCCGCCAGGGCAGTTCGGCGGTGGGTGATTGCGACGCCGAGCAACCGGCGAGCAGGCTGATGAAGACGAGGGTCGGGACGATGATCTTGTGCATGCGTCTGTTCCTGAGACGGTTGGGATCGGAGGCAGCTCCATCCGAACGATGATGGACGATGGTTGTTGAACGTGGTTTGATTCGGTCGTGGTGGACAGGTTTGGACAACGCGATCTTCCGCTCTTTATTGCATCGCTCAGGAGATCGCGATCAAGGCCGCCCCGACGAACATCAAGAGGGAGATGCCGAGCAGGGTCCAGCGGGCCTTCCCGGGCTGCTTCAGTGATCCGACCAGGACCGGAAGCGCGAGCAGGATCAGGATGACGTCCCAGCCGAAGGGATCGACGGGTGCCTTCGCCGCCGTGTCGTCGGAAGCGTCGCTCCCGTCGGGTTCGACGCGGGGAGCGTCGCCGTACCGAACGGGATCCAGCGGATCCGCGCTGGTGGCGAGTTCGACCCCGTTCGGGAGCACGACCTCGAGCACGCCTTCGTCGGTTCGTCGGAGATGGAATCGGGCGATCTCGCCGGCGAGCGGCAGCGGGCGATGCCCGACGCTGGAGGGCGGCGGACCGCCGAGTCCCACCCACGCGCGGTGCCAGGCCGTCGCCTCGATTCGATCACCCCGCTTCGCCTCACCCTTCTCGACGTCCTCCACGAGCAGGGAGAAGGTGAAGTCACGCCGTGACCATCCACCGTCACTGGACGTTTCGATCTCCACCTCGGGAAGCACGCGGGCGAGGACCACGTCCGTCGACATCTCGAGCAACTGCTGCGGCGTGAGGAGGGGAACCTCGCGACGTGCGGCATTCGCCGATCCGACCACGAAGATCGTGCAGACCGCGAGCGCAGGGAGGAGAAGTCGCTGGAGGGCGTTCATCGTTCCACCTACATCGGCGAATCGACTTCCGGGATCACAGGAATCGGTTGAACATGCCTTCCAGCATCTCCTGCCGCCCGCTGGGGAGATCGGGTTCGCCCGCGTTCGCCGCGAGATCCCGCAGTTCGGCGAGGCTCGAGCCGCCGTCCGCGATCCGGCGTCCGAGATCACCGTCCCAGGACGCGTATCTCGCTTCGATGAAGCGGTCGATGCCACCATCGGCTTCGATCTTCGCGGCGATCTCCAGGCCGTGGGCCATCGCGTCCATGCCGGCGACGTGACTGTGGAAGAGATCGAGCGGTTGGAAGCTCTCCCGGCGACGCTTGGCATCGAAGTTCATGCCGCCGGTCGTGAAGCCCCCCATCTTCAGGACGCACCGCATGATCTGGGCGCCGAGGATCGGATCGGTCGGGAAGTTGTCGGTGTCCCAGCCGTTGGTCCAGACCCCCATGTTCGCGTCGATCGAACCCAGCGCCCCCGCGTCCATCGCGGTCTCGAGCTCGTGTTCCATGGTGTGGCCCGCGAGCCACGCGTGGTTGGTCTCGATGTTCAACTTGAAGTGTTCGAGCAGATCGAATTCTCGGAGGAAGTTGAGGCAGGTCGCGGCGTCGGCGTCGTACTGGTGCGTGGTCGGTTCCTTGGGCTTCGGTTCGATGTAGAACTGACCTTCGAATCCGATCCGGTGCTTGTGGTCGACCGCCATGTGCAGGAGGCGGGCCAGGTTCCGACGTTCCCGCTTCATGTCGGTGTTGATCAGGGATCCGTAGCCCTCGCGTCCGCCCCAGAAGACGTAGCCTTCGCCGCCGAGCCGGTGGGTGGCCTCCAGCGCCGCCTTGGTCTGGGCCGCGGCATGACAGTAGACGTCGACCAGCGGACTGGTGCCGGCGCCCGACGCGTATCGCTGATGGGTGAAGAGACAGGCGGTGCCCCACAGCAGTCGGCGGCCACTCGACTTCATCTCGGATTCGATGGTGTCGACCACCGCTTCGAGATTTCGTTCGCTCTCCGCGACGTCCGCGCCCTCGGGCGAGATGTCGCGATCGTGGAAGCAGAAGAAGTCGATGTCGATCTTCTCGAGAAACTCGAAGAACACGCCGACGCGTCGGCAGGCGTTCTCGACCGAAGGGGTGCCGTCGTCCCAGGGCGTCTGGGAGGTGCCGAGTCCGAACGGGTCCGCGAGCGGGTTCCGCATGGTGTGCCAGTAGCAGCTCGCGAAGCGCAGGTGATCGCGCATCGACTTCCCCGCGATCATGCGTTCAGGGTCGTATCGCCGGAAGCCGAGCGGTCGGTCACCGTCGATCCCCTGGTAGGTGATCTTCTGGACGTCTGGAAACGCTTCGGTCGTCATGGTGCTCGCCTCTTCGGGTTTCATGCGGAAGTCGGCTCGCAGTCTATCGGTCCGGCGTGCCACGTCGTCAAGCCGACTCAGATGGGGGGAAGATCCTGAAGCAGCCCGACCGAGATCGCACCGTGGAGCCCGATCAGGATCGCTTCGGCGGTGTCGTGCCGGAGTTCCCCCTTGGGACGACCGATACCACTCCATTCGATGACGCGCCGGGCCAGCCCGTCCGCTTCTCGCTTCGCGATCTCGCCGTTCCGCTGCTGGCGGGGCAGCATCAGCGTCGGGCGCCAGTCGTGGGCTTGAAGCTGTCGGAAGTCGATTCCGCGGTGGACGGCCTGCTTCTCCCACGCGGTGGCGATGTCGCCCCCGCCCTCCAGCCAGATCCAGGCGAGCGGCGGGGTGTCCCGCAGGATCGTCCCGATGCCGCGGCGGAGTTCCGCGATCTTCGCGAAGTGCTTCGATCGATAGGAGACCAGGCGGCCGTCGGGACCATAGATCGCCAGCCCCGTGCGGAGCCCCATGTCCACGGCGAGCAGGTGTCGCTGGGACGGTGGCGGAGGGTTCAGGCGAACCGGATTGGGGCGGTCCTTGGGCGGGCGGTCCTCCCGTTGCCGCGGTTTTCGAATCGGCTCGCGTGTGCTCA
>NYSY01000086.1 GCA_002683215.1 Planctomycetaceae bacterium | reverse complement strand
GCCCGAGAAGTCGAGCTTGGTGCGGCGGTTCTCGAAGCCGTACAGGGTGTTCTGATCCTTGGCGTTGTTCATGACCGAGCAGCGATCTTCCGAGATCCGCGGCATCGTTCAGGACGTCCTCGCGGATGCCGACACCCGCACGAGCCTTCAGAGCTCGGGCGCGATGGCCGGCTACAACAACGGCTTCTTCCTTGCCAGCCCCGACGGGAACTTCTCCCTCAAGGTCGGCGGCCAGATCCAGATTCGCTGGGTCATGAACAACGCCAAGGATCAGAACACCCTGTACGGCTTCGAGAACCGCCGCACCAAGCTCGACTTCTCGGGCAACGTCTTCAGTAAGGACTGGACGTACCGGATTCGGAACAACTTCAGCTCGGAGTTCGGCTTCAGCGACCTCGAGTTCGCGTACATCCAGAAGGCGATGGACAACGGCATGAGCATTCGTGTCGGCCAGTTCCAGGCCCCGTGGCTTCGTGAAGTCCTCGTCGACTCCTCGATGCAGCTCGCTGCTGAGCGATCGGTTGTCGCCCAGCTCTTCAGCCAGGGCTACTCGCAGGGCATCCAGTGGGGCATGGAGTCCGACTCCTTCCGCATCAACGCCGGTTTCTTCGACGGCATCGGCGGCGCCACGAACTTCGACAACAGTGCCTACAACTCCCGCAACTCGGATTGGAACTTCTCCCCCACGAACTATGCGTTCGCTGCTCGGGCGGACTTCAAGCTTTCGGGTGACTGGAGCCAGTTCGACGACTTCTCCAGCTTCAAGGGCGAAGAAGCCGGCATGATGGCGGGCGTTGCGGTCCTGTACCAGCGTTCCAACGGCAACGGAATCTTCGGCGGCCCCGCCAATGGCGACAAGGTCTTCGGAATCACGGGTGACTTCACCTGGGACTTCGGCGGCGCCAGCCTGTTCGCTTCGGGCGTCTGGACCCAGAACAAGCCCACGACCGGTGACAAGACCAGCCCCTGGGGCGTCACCGTTCAGGGTGGCTACTTCGTCACCGAAGATGCCGAGCTGTTCGGTCGGTATGAGTTCCTCAACTACAACATCAAGAATGCCGGCGGCCAGAACGTCGACAAGTACAACGGCGTGACGTTCGGTGTGAACTACTTCTTCGCCAAGGGCGTGAAGTTCACCACCGACTTCAGCTGGAACCTCAAGAGCCTCTCCGGAGCCAACTCCTTCGCGGCACTGAACGGGGCCGGCTTCCGCGTGGACAACGTCGGCGCCGACAACCAGTGGGCCCTTCGTGCCCAGCTGCAGCTGCTCTTCTGATCGAGAAGTTCATCCACCCGAAGATCGCTCCATCCCCCGAAAGGGGGGTGGGGCTTCAAGGGCTCGGCCGGCCGGACCGCAAGGTCCGGCCGGTTTTTTCTTTCCGGTCCACGCCGGCGGATGACGTTCGCTTCTTGTGAAGGGAACGTCATCAATTCATGAAGTTGCGTCGTAATCGCAGCGGCGAAGCGTTTCCCTTGTCAAGATGCCCGCGTTCGAGCCATCTCGGTGATCGTGCTTCCTGAAGGTCGGGAAGGCGAGAAGAACCGCCGAGCAAGCCACCCAGGGAACCGTCTCTCCATGGCACTCCAACTGCATGAACTGCACGTCGTGCTCGCATCCGCCGTTTTCGTCACATCGCCCGTTCTCGCCATCGACCCCGAGCGCGAGACCGCCGGCCAGATCGCCGAGGAGCTTCGCGAACTCCGACGCGAGATCACCGAGCTTCGACGCGATTCGGACGCGGACTGGCTGACCGAACAGCGAGCGGGTGAGATCCGCGGTGTCGTCACCGACGTCCTCGCGGACGCCTCCGATCGCGTCAGCCTCCAGGATTCCGGCGCGACTGCCGGCTGGAACAAGGGCTTCTTTCTCGCGAGCCCCGACGGGAGCTTCAAGCTGAAGGTGGGCGGCCAGATCCAGGTTCGCTGGGTCCTGAACTCCGCAGGTGATCAGCCCACCGAGTACGGATTCGAGAATCGACGGACCAAGCTTTCCTTCTCCGGAAACGTGTTCGACAAGTCCTGGACCTACAAGGTGAAGGCCGGATTCTCCCGGTCGGGTGGTCTCTTCGTGTTGGAAGACGCCTACGTTCAGAAGAAGCTGGAGAACGGGATCGCGATCAAGGTCGGCCAGTTCAAGGCCCCCTGGATGCGAGAAGAGCTCGTCTCCAGTTCGAAGCAGCTCACCGTCGAGCGCTCGATCGTGAACGAGTACTTCAACCAGGGATATTCGCAGGGGATCCAGGTCGGCTACGAGGCCGAAGATTTCCGAGTCTCGGCCTGGACCGGCGACGGGATCGGCTCCCGGGGGTTCGGTCCTGGCCGTACCAACAGTCAGAACACGAATTGGGCCGACACCAGCACGAACTATTCCTTCGCCGCCCGGGCCGAGTTCAAGCTCTCCGGTGACTGGAGCCAGTTCAAGGACTTCAGCAGCGCTCGCGGCAGCGACAAGGGGATGATGGTCGGCGTGGCCGCGGCGACCCAGCGAGCGAATCAGAACATCGGGGCCGCCGAAGGCACCAAGGTCTACGGCGTGACCGGCGACTTCACCTGGGACCTTTCCGGGGTGAGTCTGTTCTGCTCCGGGGTCTGGATCAACGTCGATCAGCCCGGCTCCCAGTCCACGAACCCCTGGGGCGTCACGATTCAAGGCGGCCACTTCGTGACCGAGACGATCGAGGCGTTCGCCCGCTATGAGTACATGGACTACGACCCGCCCACGTCTTCCGACGTCGCTCGATTCGACGGGTTCACGGTCGGGGGGAACTGGTTCATCAACAAGGGCATGAAGTTCACCGCGGACTTCACCTACAACTTCGCGTCGCTGGCGACCGGGGCGTTCGTGGCCCGCAGTGCCGGCTTCCGAACCGACAATCCCGGTCAGGACGGCCAGTGGGCGATCCGGGCCCAGCTGCAGCTCCTCTTCTGAATTCGATTCATCCCCCGCCGCGATCGCTGGATCCATCGATTCGGCGTTCCAAAGCAAGCCGACCGGCTCCGATGCACGGGGCCGGTCGGTCTTTGTTTCGTGGGTGTCGGAGTCCCCCCGAGGGCGTGCCACAGCCCGGCGAACGAGCCCGGATGAGCTTTCTCATGCTTCGCAGCCAATTCCGCCGATATTTCCTGCGACAGGATCCATCAAACAACGACCACGAGGTTTTCCATGCGCAGGATGCGAATTGGACGGACGGGCGGGCTTCTGGGCGTCACCGCGACGCTGCTGACGTCCACGGCTCAGGGGCAGGATGCCACCGCGATCGAGGAGATGGCTCGCCGCCTCGCCGACATCGAGAAGCAGAACGAAACGCTGAAGACCCGGGTCAACGAGCTCGAGGCGGCCGATGCCGACGTCTGGCTCACCCAGGAGCGATCCGATCAGATCCGGGGCGTGGTCACCGACGTCCTCGCGGACGCGGAGACGAGGGTCAGCCTCCAGTCCAGCGGCATGACCGCCGGCTGGGATGACGGCTTCTTTCTGGCGAGCCCGGATGGCCGATTCCGACTGGAAGTCGGCGGCATGTTGCAGACGAGGTACATGTACTCCCACATCCGGGAGGGATTTCCGCCTGTCGACGACACAGGCCAGCCTCAGCCGGAGCTCGCGAGCGAGGATGACGTCACCAATCGAAGTGGTTTCGACATTCCCTACGCCCGACTCGACTTCAAGGGTCACGTCTTCGGTCCGGACACCCGTTTTCGGATTCAGGGCCAGTTCAGCAACGAACGTCCGGACCAGCTTCAGCTCTACTCGAACCCACCGGTCACCGTCGCGCCCGAAAACGGGTCGGCGAACGGAAAGTTCCAACTTCTGGACGCCTACATTCTTCGTGAGATCGGGAACGGCTGGGCCCTGCGGCTCGGTCAGTTCAAGCTGCCTTTCGATCGCGGCTGGGAGGTTCCGATCGCGAACCAGCTGACCGGTGAACGAAACACCGTCGCACTGCACATGGGGCTGGGGCGGTCTCAGGGGATCGAACTCGCCTGGGGTGGAGACAGCACCCGGTTGCGGGTCGCGTTCAGCGATGGCGGGAACGATCGGATCTTCGACTCGTATCACTTCAGCACCACCCAGCCCGCGAATTCGCCGTACAACTTCACGCAGGCGGAGCTGGCGTTCTCGGCCCGTGCGGAATTCAAGCTCGCCGGCAACTGGCGGGAGTTCGATTCCATGACGTCTCCGCCGGGGTCCGAGACCGGTGTCATGCTGGGCGTGGGAGCGCACTGGCAGAAGAGCCGGGCGATGCTGAATGCGACGCAGGACAACAACACGCCGGGGAGCGCGTACAACGACTGGTTCGCGTTGACGGGTGACCTCACCTGGAATCTCGGTGGTGGCAGCGTCAGCGCGTCCGCGTACTACCACAAAATCAACTCGTCGGCGTCATACCTCTACTTCGGTTTCTCACCGCTCGGGAACAGCAACCCCACCTTCGATGCTGGCCAGGTCGCCATGCTCGGCGCAAGCCTCTACGGTTCCATGTATCTCAGTGCTGACTTCGAAGCGTTCGTCGGCTTCGACTACATGGAGGTGATCGACAACGGAAACCTCGGCGAACTCCCCAGCAATCCCGGGGGACCATCACTGTCCGAGTTCTACGGTGCCTACGCCGACACATCGAATTTCCAGAGCATCACCGCCGGCGGCACCTGGTATCTCGACGGAAACGACCTCAAGTGGGGGTTCTCGGTGAGTTACTTCCCCAAGTCGGTCTCGCCGGCCTGGACCACGCCTGAAACCGGTGTCCGGTCGACTCCGGTCTCCGATGCCTTCACGATCCGGACCTACGTCCAGCTCATGTTCTGAGCCCCGCCCGGTCCGCACCGGACTCCTCGATCCACTCACGCGGTCTCGTCGCTTCGGCGACGAGGCCGCGTTTTCGTCGTTGCCCCAGATTCCGGTCCGGGGGGCCGGGATCACGCGCCAGTTGAACCTCGTCGGCAGCCTCATGGCGACGGATCGCCTAAAATGCCGCGGAAATGACCACTGCCAACGCCGCGTCCCCGACCATGATCACCACCGTCCACCGCATCGAGATCCATCGGCGCCCCGAGTTCGGGGATCCGGCTGCGGACGCCCTGCGTCGTGAATTCGAGGGCCTCCCCGCGGCGCTCACCCCGGCGTCGGTCGACTGTGCCGCGGTCTACCTGATCGAAGGCGCGTTTTCCGATCGTGACCTCGCGATGATCGCCGAGGAGCTGCTCGCGGATCCCGTGACCCAGTCGGCGGTCATCGGTGCCGCGGCGGTGGGACCCGACGCCGTGGTGATCGAAGTCCATCCGCTTCCCGGGGTCATGGATCCCGCCGCTGCCTCCATCGCGACCGCGATCCGCGCGATGCTCGGTGATGCCGGCGACTCCGGTGGCGCGACGGTCACGGTCCGGACCGGCCGGCGGTTCACCTTCGGGGGGATCGATGCGGGGGCCGGAGCCGCATTGGCGACCCGCCTTCTCGCGAATCCGGTGGTGCATGCGATCCACTCCGGCCCGTATCACCCCGACTCGTTCCCGATCGGCCACGAGCAGCCTTTCGAGGTTCGCGACGTACCGCTCTGCGAACTCGACGATCCGGGGCTGGAGCGACTGAGCCGCGAGGCCCATCTCTTTCTCTCGCTCGACGAGATGCGGGCGATCCAGTCCCACTACCGNGGNCTCGGTCGCGAGCCTCGNGAGATCGAACTNGAGACNCTCGCCCAGACCTGGTCNGAGCATTGCGTNCACAAGACGNTGAAGGCGACNATCGNGTACCGCGANCCGGCGGNCGANTCCGGNTTNTCNATTCGCGACACCGCGGNNGATCGGCCNGGCCANTCGGTCGNNGANGNCGGNNGNGTNCGNATCNANAANCTGCTGAAGTCGACCGTCGCCGCCGCGACGCACCANNTGATGNCGGACGGCCTCGNCGACTGGTGCCTGTCGGTCTTCGTGGACAATGCGGGNATCGTCGGGTTCGACGAGGACACCGCGGTNTGCATGAAGGTCGAGACGCACAACCATCCGTCGGCGATCGAGCCGTACGGNGGNGCCGCGACCGGGATCGGCGGTTGCATCCGNGACATCATGGGNACGGGNCTNGCGGCGAAGCCGATCGCGGCCACNGACGTGTTCTGCGTCGGNACCGACGCGCCNGCNGAGATCCCCACGGGNTGCCTGCANCCGCACCGCATNCTNGGCGAGGTGGTCGGNGGNGTTCGNGANTACGGCAACCGNATGGGCATTCCCACCATCGACGGNGGNGTGTGGTTCGACGANCGCTACATCGGCAATCCGCTCGTCTACGTCGGNTGCGTCGGCGTNATGCCNCGNGACCTNATCNNNGGCGANGCNCGNCCNGGTGACCGGATCATCGCGATGGGNGGTCGCACNGGNCGGGATGGNATCCANGGNGCGACCTTCTCGAGCGCNGAACTGACCGACACCCATGCCGANGANTTCAGNCANGCGGTGCAGATCGGCAACGCGATCACNGANAANGTNACGCTCGANGCGGTNCTNGCNGCCCGNGATCATCCGGACGGCTGCCTCTTCAGNTCGATCACCGACTGCGGNGCCGGTGGNTTCAGCAGNGCNGTNGGCGAGATGGGNGAGAAGATCGGTGCCGNGGTCCGGTTGGANCGGGCNCCGCTNAAGTACGANGGNNTGAGNCCGGTCGAGGTCTGGATCAGCGANGCGCAGGAACGCATGGTGCTCGCGGTGCCNGCGGANAACGTCGANGCGATCGCGGCGATCTGCGANNGTCACGACGTCGAGTGGTGNGANCTCGGNGANTTCGGAACGNCCGACCGGGAACTGNTNCTNCNCTGGGGNGACGTCGAGGTCGGNCGGATCGCGATGGAGTTCATGCACGACGGCGTGCCCATGCCGCTCCGCGAGGCGGTGTGGGATCCCGAGTGGGCCGCCCGCGAGGCCGGTGGCGACGACGCCGGGGTGGAACCTTCGCCGGCCGTCACCGATGTCGCCGCGGTGTTCGACATGACGGCCACGCTTCTGGGACATCCGAACCTCGCGAGCAAGGCCTGGATCGTGCGGCAGTACGATCACGAGGTCCAGGGTGGCAGCGTGGTGAAGCCCTTCGTCGGTCCGAACGCGGGCCCCGGGGATGCCGCGGTGATTCGTCCGGTACCGGATCGACCGAAGGGATTGGCCATCGGCCACGGGCTCGCCACCGGACTCGCCCGCGATCCGTACGTGATGGGACTCGCGGCGATCGACGAGTGCGTCCGGAACATGGTGTGCGTCGGGGCGGACCCCGACCGCATCGCGATCCTCGACAACTTCTGCTGGCCCGGGTGCGACGACCCTCGGAATCTGGGTTCGCTGGTTCGGGCGGCCGAAGCGTGTCTCGACGGCGGGCTCGCCTACCGCACGCCNTTCGTCAGCGGCAAGGATTCCCTGAACAACCAGTTCACGACCGAGGACGGTCGGACGATTCGAATTCCGCCGACCCTGCTGATCTCCGGCATGGGCATCGTTCCCGAAGAACGCTTCGCCACCACCATGGACGCCAAGCGTCCGGGTGGACGCCTGCTCGCGATCGGGGTGACGACGAATCGCCTCGGTGGCTCCCACTATCTTCGGGTCGGGGGGGATCCGGCTGCGGGCGTCGATGAACTGCCGATGGTCGATCTCGAGCTGGGACCCCGGATCGCGCGGATCGTTCACGACGCGATTCGTCAGGGCCTGGTCCGGTCGGCCCATGATGCGAGCGAGGGCGGACTCCTGCCCGCCGCGATCGAGATGGCCTTCGCGGGCGGGCTCGGTCTTGAATTTGATCTGGACGCGGTGCCGGTCGACGGAGCATCGGTGTCTTCCGTGGCTCGGGCCTTCGCCGAAGATCATTCCCGGTACCTTCTCGAAGTGGACGAATCGGATCTTCCGGCGTTCGATCGAATGCTGGCTGGGGTTCCGTACGGCGTGATCGGTTCGTTCACCGCGGCCGGGCCGAATGGTGGCACGATCTCGGTCGCGGGAAGCGACCTGGGCACCGCGAGCGAGGCCGCGGAGCGATTCGAGGAAGCCTGGAAGCGGGGGTGCGACCGATGAGTGGTTTGAACGACGGATCGACAGGCGATCGGGGAGACCGGCCGAGGGCACTCGTCATCACGGCGCCGGGCATCAACTGCGACGGTGAGCTCGCCCTCGCCTTCGAGGCCGCCGGTGCCGCCCCGGAGTCGGTTCTGCTTTCGGATCTCATCGAGACGCCGTCCCGGGTCGACCGGTTCGCGTTGATCGGGCTGCCCGGTGGATTCAGCTACGGGGATGACGGCGGTGCGGGCCGGGTGCTCGCCCAACTGATCCGCCGTGGCCTCTATCCGGCGCTCGCGGCCGCGATCGATCGCGGCGTGCCGATGATCGCCCCGTGCAACGGCTTCCAGATCGCGGTTCAGGCCGGCCTGCTGCCGGGGCCGGCCGACGGGGAATCGTGGCCGGTGGAGCCGGCGGTTCCGACCGTGGCCCTCGCGCCGAACGAGCGAGGTCGATTCCACGACGTGTGGACCGGGGTCGAGATTCCCGAGTCGACCCGTTGCATCTGGACTGCGGGGTTCGCGGATGTTCCGCCCGAGGCGATGGTGCTTCCCTCCGCCCACGGTGAAGGTCGGTTCGTGGCCACGGATGAGACGACCGCGGCGCTGGAGTCCGAAGGGCGGATCGCCTTGCGGTANACCGAGGCGGATCACTTCAACGGTTCGCGTGGACGGGTGGCCGGCATCTGCGATGCGAGCGGTCTGGTCTTCGGCCTGATGCCGCATCCGGAGCGGTACACGCGTTGGTCCCAGCATCCCACCTGGACCCGGCTCGGGGCGGCCGTCCGGTCCGGCGACACGCCTGGCCTCGCCATGTTCCGAAACGCCGTCCACCACGCCACGGCCGTCGTGGGTTGACGCCGATGCCGGCGTCGCCCGAGGTCCGGCGTTCGAACGAGTCGCCCTCGGCGANATGCGGACGGTGTGGATACGACCTCACGGGCCTCGCGACACGTTCGCGGTGCCCCGAGTGCGGCGCCCGAGGCGCGGGTGGGAGCGCTCGCGACGCGGATTCCCTCGCCCGGTCCTCCTATTCGACGATCGTGAGCGTCATCTGGCGGTCTGCCGTGGTCGTCGTCGCCCAGGTTGGATTCCTCATCGTCGCGATCTCGATCATCAGGACGTTTCCGGTCTGGTTCGCCATTCCCGCCGCGGCCGCGACGGTGGTGGGCGTGTGGTTCCGGACCAGCGTGGAGATGGATCCCGATCGGGATTCGGGGGGACCGTTCCGGAGGGTCCGCCATGTCGTGCGCATCGTCATCCTGCTCGGTGCATCCGGTCTGGTGGTCGTCGCGCTCCTGCCGGGCCTCCCCGGCGGTTCGATGATCGANGCGGGTTCGATCACGGTGGTGTTCGTGGTCGGGGTGGTCGCGACGCTGTTCGGTCGCCGGACCGCGTGGTGGTTGCAGGACGACCTCGCCCAGCGCAATCTCGAGGCGGCACCGTGGGCCTTTCTTCTCACGATCGCTGGTGTGGTGCTGGTGCTCGGCTCGCACTTCGCCGGGCTCCTGCCGCCGGGTGGCATCTCGGCGACGGGACCCAAGCTCGCGTTGGCGGTGTTCATCGGCGCGCTCGGCTGGGGTGCCATCGTCCTGTTCGCCGATGTCCTCATCTTCGCATCGTCGGTTCGAAGTCTTCTGCATCGAGCCCACCACGAGGATCTGGAAGCACGAAGGGACGCGAGACAGGCGGAGGCGGAGCGGGACTTCGAAGAGCGTGTTCGAGGCATGAACGGCGACGGAACGACCTGAGGCGATGGAAAGGAACCTGAGACGTGGCCAACAAGACGAATGCAACGGATGATCGTGCGGGGGCTGGGAGCGTACGCGGCCCGTGGCTGGGATCGCACCTTTCCATCGCAGGTGGAATCCACCACGCGCTGGAAGCGGTCGAGACGCTTGGCTGTGACTGCGTGCAGGTGTTCACCAAGAACCAGCGTCAGTGGAAGTCGAAGCCGCTCGCGGACGACGATGTGGTGGCGTGGAAGGCGGGCCTCGAGCGGCTGGGCTGGAATGATCGGCCGAATCGCGTGGTCAGTCACAACAGCTACCTCGTGAACATGGCCTCGCCGGATTCCGAGGGCTGGGAGAAGTCGGTCACCCTCCAGCGTGACGAACTCGAACGCTGCGAGGCCCTCGGGATCCCCGCCTGCGTGGCGCATCCCGGCGCCCATCTGGAGTCGAAGCGAAAGCCCGGCGAGCCGAACGTGCTCGGCGTGGCGCCGACGTCCGCCGAAGAAAAGGGCCTGGCCCGCATCGTGAAGGCACTCGACCGCCTCGAGCAGGAGACGCGGGGGTTCAAGGTGCGGACCGCGCTCGAGAACACCGTGGGAAGCGGGACCAATCTGGGGTACGACCCGGTCCAGCTCGCGTGGATCCGGGATCGGGTGGCGGCGCCGGAACGGGTCGGATTCTGTTTCGACACCTGTCATGCGGTCGCCGCCGGCCACGACATGTCCACCGCGCAAAGGGCGGAGGCGGTGCTCGACCGAATCGACGCGACGTGTGGGCTCGATCAGGTGATCGCGGTCCATCTGAACGATTCGGTGGGTGACCTCGGCAGTCGCAAGGACCGACATGCGCATATCGGACATGGGACCTGTGGAATCCCCTGTTTCGAAGCCGTACTGGGGGTTTCGGCGTGGCAGGAGATCCCGATGGTCCTCGAAACGGAAAAAGAGGGCGGCGTCGACGGTCGATCATGGGATGTGATCAACCTCGAAATGCTGGGTTCCTTGTCACCTCGTGCCTGATTGTGTCGACGGAAGACACGTGGAGGGCTGATCCTCCGAACCCGAGGCTTGAATCAACCATGTCCAAGAATCCACTGCTCATCGTCCTTTCGCTGCCCCTCGCGCTCGCTGCATGCCAGAGTGGGAGCAACGATCAATCCGACGACTCGTTCGCCCTGCCCGCGCCGACCCGCGTCGTCGCCGACGTCCGGGAGCCGACCGCGATCCAGAGCTTCCGGAACGACGAAGGTCGGGCGGCGATCGAAGCCGGCGACCATGAAAAGGCGATCCAGATCTTCGAGGAGCTCCTCGACGAGAATCCGTCGCTGACCGTCGCCTACATCGGGATCGGGGTCGCCTACGAGGACCTCGGCGAGTACGAGCGGGCCGAACCGGCCTTCGCCCGGGCGACCCGGCTCGATCCGAGAAGCTTCGAAGCCCAGATTGGGTACGGCGAAGTGCTTCAGGTCCTCGGAAAACTCCGCGAGGCGATCCGCGCGTATCAGCAGGCCCTGGTCGTCGATCCGAACAGCGTTGAGGCCCTGGTCGGCATGTCGAGCTCGTATCTCGGGCTGGACATGGCATCGAACGCCATTGCGCCGGCGGAGCAGGCGGTGGTGCTCGCACCGGACGACGGACGCGCCCGCGCCGACCTCGGGGAGGCCTACATGCGGGTCGACCGCATGGCCGACGCCATCGACGCCTTCGAGATCGCGCTCGAACTTCTGGGCAACGAGCCCGCGGTGATTCGAAGCCTCGTGGAGTGCTACGCCAGCGAGGAGCGGTTCGCGGAAGCGATCAACGCCGGACAGGTCCTCGTCGCGATCGAACCGGCCCCGCAGGCGTGGGAGCGGCTCGGCCGCGCCTACTTCCGGCAGGGTGACTACGACGGAAGCCTCGAGAGCTATCGTCGGGCCGTCGAACTCGATCCCCAGTACTGGCCCGCCCTCAACGGTATCGGGGTGAACGAGCTGAACGAGTGGCTTCGCTCCGACCGCACCGAGGCCGCGGCCCGGGAAGCGGCCGGCGAGGCGTTCCGAGCGAGCCTTCGCGTGTACCCTGAGCAGCCCAAGGTCGTCCAGTTGCTGACGACCTATCCGCTGTGACCCGACAGGACACGCCATGCGACCGATCGCCGAAGAGATCCTCGAGTTCTTCGACAACCCCGGAGCCGAGCCCTACGTCATCGAACACCGGCACGAGGAGTTCACCTCCGTCTGCCCGATGACCGGCCACCCCGACTTC
>NYSY01000085.1 GCA_002683215.1 Planctomycetaceae bacterium | reverse complement strand
CCGTATTCATTGTCGGCCGAGTTGTCCGCGAACGTGCAGCGGATCAGGATCGGGTGGCTGAATTCATTGTGCATCCCACCGCCGCTGAAGATGGACGAGTTGTTCATGAACGTGCAGTCGGTCAGCATCGGGCTGCCGACGTGGTTGGACATGCCACCGCCATCGTCGCCGGCCGTGTTACCCGTGAAGGTGCAGTTCGTCAGGGTCGGGCTGCTGAAATCGTTGTACATCCCGCCCCCGATGTCGTTCTCTCCGTTCCGGATCACCAGATTCTCGAAGACGGTCCCCGAATCTTCGCCGTGCTCGCAGATCAACACCCGATGCGAACCCGCTCCATCCAGAACACTCGCCGGCGCCCCGCGCTCGTCCAGGACGCCCCGCAGCGTGATCGCCTTGCCGTCGGTGCTGATCACCGAACCTTCGGCGTAGGTCTCGGCCGAGAGTTGGATGACGTCGCCATCACGCGCGGTCGCGATCGCCGCGTTGATGGACGTGTGGTCGCACCCTTCGGCGCACACGCTGATCATCTCGGCCGCGGCGGTCAGGCTGGAGATGCCCGGAAGGGCCAAGGTCAGGAACAGGGCCAGTCGTGAACTCGTTCGTCTCATCGTCTCGTCCGGGGGAAGGTATCGAACCTCCAGCGTTCGACACGGTTCGGATGAAAGCGGAGGAAGGGGTTCGGGCGGTCGACACTCGGGGTGGGAGTCATTTCGGGGGATGACCTGGAACCGTTGCGCTGGTGCGGGAAACAGATTCCAATGGTAACGGATGTCGCGTCCTGGGCGATCATCCGTTCACTCGGTTCGCTTCGGTGAACGAGGCGACGGCCGCCGAACGAAAACCCGCCCCGACGCGAGGTCGGGGCGGGCTGGGATCGTTGCGTGGAGTGTCTCGCGACCGGCCGCGGTCAGGCGGTAGTCTCAGGCCACCCGCTGTCGTCGGGATCGGACGCCTGCGGCGCCGATCGCGAGGGCGGCGAGGCCGCCGAGTCCCGGGACGGCATTGCTGGCGGCCGCTTGGTTCTGACCCGCGATGATGCCCTCGCCCAACACGTCGTTGTAGGCCCAGCTGTTGATGGTGAGGGTGAAACCACCCTCGAGATCGAGATAGGTGAGCGTGTAGTTGATCCAGCCGTAGAGCGAACCGGAAACGCCGTCGTCTATGCTCAGGGCCAGAAGCATTTCGGAGCCGGTCGCGAAGCCACCAACAGAACCGCTCTTGGTCGTACTTTGCGTGTTGCCCGCGGCCAGGTTGAGCGCACCCCCCGTTTGCGGATTGGTTGCGGAGGCGAGATCGGCGTCGATGGTTATGCCGGCGTTGACGTCTGTGAACTGGACGTTACTGGCGATCGAAGTGCCAGTCCAGCCTTTCACCAGCACGGCCGCGGCAAGATCAGATTGCTGCGAGGATCCAGTGGCGAGGAAGTTGTTCGCGGCGATCTCGATGCCGGCCGTGGAAAACAGGACGACTCCCGCGGGTGCCGCAGGCGTGACGGGGATCGAGACAGGTCCGTCGCTCTTGATGATGTCGGCTTGGGCAAGGCCGAACGTTGCCATTACGGCGGTGCCGCCCGCGGTGAGGGCGTGGACTTTGTAGGCCTTGATGCGTGATTCGTTCATGGAATCGATCTTCCTTCCCTTAATGGTTGTCGAACAGGGACACAAACTGAAGTGCTCCGGTTTAAGATTATCGCGGTGACCCTTGCAGACGAACGCTTTTTTCACAAGTTTCGATCGGGAGATGTGATGCCGGTCTTCGAACCTGTTCCAGCGGCCGACGATGACGGATCGCAAGCCCAGCAATGAAAGCGGTTTAAGGCGTTGATGGCGGCGGGCCGTCGCCGAACGAAAGCCCGCCCCGACGCGAGGTCGAGGGGGGCTTGCGGGGTGTCATGTACGTGAAATCGAGCAGGATCCGCCGCCATCCCGGAAGCTCAGGATGTGGGCCTGATCCGCGCCTTCGATGATGCCGTCCCCGGCGCAGTCGGATCGTGCGCGCCGAAGCCGCCTCGACGAGGAAGGCGTTCTCCATACGTGGCCTCGATCATCTCCGATAGAAAGGGCCCCGAGTGTCGACTCGGGGCCCTCGTTCGGTGAATTCCGACGCGATCTTCATCGAGGGCAGGGGCCCCACAGGGCGAGGAAACGGCCGAGATCGGCCCCGTCCACGTCGCCGTCGCGATCGATGTCCGCGATGCATCCCTTCCCGCAGGAACCCCATTCGGCAAGAAGGATGCCGATGTCGGCGCCGTCCACGGCGCCATCGCCGTTGAAGTCGCCGGGGCATGGAATGCAGTTGGCGGCCTCCCAACTCCGGATGGCCGCACGAATGCGATCCGCGAACAGGCCTTCCATCGCGGCATCGCAGTTTTCAGACGCGATGCCTTCCGAGTCGGAGGGAACGTCGTTGATCCACGCACCAGCGAAGTACTCACGGTCGACGATGTCGCAGCCTTCCTTGAAAGGCACTCGGAAGTAGGCGCCGCGCGACCGGTAGGCCCCTTCGTTGAGGGCGTCGGGGCCGCTGCAGGTGTAGCTGCCTCCCTTTCCGGCGGCGTAGGCGAGATCCTCGAACTGGTCTCGTTCGGCGATGGAGAGGCTGCTTGCCGCGAGTTGTCCTTGAACGATCGCGGGAAATCCCGCGTAGTTCTGGAGCATGAGACTGTGAAACTGGGAGACGAATCCCCCGAGCAGCCCCGAGACCGCCGCGTCGTGCAAGGTCCGCAGATCCGTGAGGGTCGTCTGGTTCCGCGTCGAGTTGCAGAAGCAGCCGATCACATGCTCCAACGAGGTCTCGATCGCCCCGATTCCCGAGGCGGTCGCCTCGATCGCCGCGGATCCGTACCGTTGCCGGATCGCTTCGGTCGCCGGATTGCTGGAGTCCTCCATCATCTTGCGAAGCGTCTCCTCAAGAAGCTGGGCGTTGGGCGGATCGTCCGGCGACGGGCAGACGGTGTTGCCTCCATCCGGGAAGGTCAGGGCGTTTCCGAGCGCGTCGTTGCCGAGGGCCACCTGGCGCATCGCGTGGAAGTGATGGAAGGTCTTCAGCAGACTGGCCGGCTCGAAGGTCTCGTCGGACTTGACCGATGCCCGCGTCACGCCACCCAACCGGCCCAGGAGGAGGCCGCTTTCGGTCGCGATGGGGAGGTCGGCCCGAAGGTCGATGTTGGTGTTCACGGTGAGATCATTGGCGTTTCGTCGGATCACGATCGCAACCCGGTCGCCACCTCGCGTGCCGTAGCGCTCGATGTCCACGATTCGTCCCGCGTACTGCGCTGCGAGATCCCCGGCATCGAGTGGCTCGACCCCGATGAACCAGTACCAGGCGTTTCCATCGGTCGGGGCCATGACCGCCGACCAGTTGCCGTCTGCGTGGCGTTCGAGGTCGACGAGGCGTGCTCCGTTGTCGGCGAGACGCTCGGCGATGAACTCCCTCGAGGTGCTGAGGTAGTACCACCAGGAACTGGCGTCCCCGCCGGTGTTCGAGATCCACGTGAATGCGTAGCGGACCCCGGATCCGGTTTCGTACGGTTCGATGTCGTGAATGCGGTGGTTCGGGTTGGCCGCGACCCATTTCGTCACCTGGGCGAAGGTGTAGCCGGTCTCCCAGTCCGTGGCATCGACCGACTGCGGCCCGGAGTCAGGCACCATGACCGCGGCGTATCGAACGCCCGAGGCGGTGTCGTAGGGCTCGATGTCGAGAAGTCTTGCCTTGTTGTCCGCCAGCCGGGTGTCGATCTGGGCCGCCGTCTGGCCGTAGTACCACCACCAGCCCGAGGCGTAGTCTCCGGCGTTCGCCACGAGGGATGCATTGAACCGAAGTGGCGATTCCGACTCGACTTCGACGTCGACGATTCGATAGCCGTCGTCAAGGGCGTTCTCGATGGTGGTGAGCGTGGCGTTCGTATACCACCGCCAGGCGGTCGGATCGACCTGGTCGTGATGGAGATCGGCGGTCGCCATCGTGGTGGATGCGAGTACAGCGATTGCGGCCGAAGCCGCCTGATGACGTGAAAACATGATGTGGTTCCCCTGGAAACGCCGGACACGGGTGGTGCGGACGCACGCCTGGAGGCCCGTTTTCCGGCCGGTCGCCCAACGTACGACCGACGACAGGATCTGTGACACCTCGTCGGTCCAGCGCCCGATGAATGAACGGTCGTTCCGTCATGGCGGCGGGTCATGGGTCCGAGCCGCCGGTTTTCGACCCGGGGCTCTCGCCTCCATTTCCGAATGCCGCCGGATCTCCACCGTCGTGGGATCCGAGTCGGTCCCGGCAGTCAACGCCGAGGCGGATGCCGAAGGTGCCTGCTGGCCCTGCGGTCATCGTGGCTGCTGTCGGGCTGGAGGGGTTTTTGGCAACAAAATATTCGGTGTTTCTAGAATCGGTGGTCGTTTTCGTACTTTGAGTGTTGGTGTGTTTGAGGGGAAGAATGAGCGTTGGCACCGGTGGGCCGAACACGATCTCTTCTGATTGGACGAATTCTTCATGCCTCACAATTTTCTCGTCTTTTTTGCCATCATTGCAGTCTCGATCCTTGCTGGCGAAAACACCTCGGGATCCACGATCACCGTGTGTTCGAGTGGTTGCGATTACACATCCATCAATATGGCGATCGACGCGGCGAACGACGGCGACGTCATCCAGCTGCTTGCCGAGACCTACACCGAAGGTGCGGTCATCGACACCGATGGCAAGGCGATCACCATTCTCGGTGCCACCGACAAGCGCGGGGCGTCCGCGTCCATCCTCGATGGCGACGGTTCGCATCGCGTCCTCCGGTGCGGGAGCGGAGAGGGTGCGGGGACCGTCTTCAAGGATCTCGTGATCCGTGGCGGTTTCAATTCCGATGTCGGGGGCGGGATGTACAACTACAGCAGCAGTCCCACCCTGATCAACTGCACGTTCACGAACAACTCGGCGGAATACGGCGGCGGGATCATCAACTACTTCGGCAGCAACCCGACCCTCACCGGCTGCACGTTCAAGGGAAACGCCGCATCCGTCGGCGGCGGGGTGTACAACTACCATCTCTCCGCGCCTCTTCTGGAAGGCTGCACGTTCACCGACAACTCGTCTGATCTGGCCGGCGGCGGGATGTTCAACTACGACAGCAGTCCGTCCCTGGTCGGCTGCGGATTCACGGGCAACCACGCGAGCGAATACGGCGGGGCCGGGATCTACAACCATGAATCCAGCGTCGATGGAACCAGCAGGCCGACCCTGTCCTCCTCCTTGCTTTGCGGAAATGCCGGCGGCAACATCGCTGGTGACTGGATCGACGAGGGGGAGAACTGCATTCGGCTGGTTTGTGACGATGGTGATGGAGACGGACTTCCCGATTGCGTCGATCAGGAGTCCGATCTCGAGCTCGCGGTTCCCGGCGAGTACGTTTCAATCGAACTCGCCATCGACGCCGCGGCGCCCGGGGCGGTGATCGTCATCGAAGCGGGGATCTTCACGCCGCATCTGACGCTCGATACGCAGGGCAAGCCGATCACGATTCGAGGGGCGATCGACCCCGACGGAGGTCCCGGCACCATCATCGATGGTGGGGGAATGATCCGAGTGCTCCAGTGCGTGTCGGGCGAAACCCCCGGCACGGTCTTCGAGAATCTGAGGATACGGAATGGCATCGCCACCACCGGTGGCGGGATGTACATCGATCAAAGCAGCCCGACCCTGAGCAACTGCGCGTTCACCGGAAACTCGGCCGAAGACGGTGGCGGGATGTACAACCACCAGGGCAGTCCGATCCTCAGCGATTGTGTCTTTCTGGGCAACTCGGCCGAATTCGGCAGTGGCATCTACAACGGCACCGCCAGCAGTCCGACGCTGGTCGATTGCAGATTCACCGGCAACACCGCCCGACTGCGTGGGGGGGGCATGTGCAACACGTCGTCGAGCGCTCCGACCCTGGTCGGCTGCATGTTCACGGCCAATGACGCGAGCAACCAGGGTGGCGGCGGCATGTTCAGCGACGAAACCAGCACCCCGACGCTCACGGCCTCCCTGCTTTGCGGAAATGTCGGGGGAAACATGTACGGCGACTGGGTCGATGAAGGAGAAAACTGCATTCGGCTGGTCTGTGACGACGGTGATGGAGACGGGCATCCCGATTGCGGGAATCAGGGCTCCGATCTCGAACTCGGTGTCCCCGGCGAATACGATTCGATTGCGCTCGCGATCGACGCCGCGGCACCAGGTGCCGTGATCACCCTCGAATCGGGCACCTTCACGCCACTCGCGACGATCGACACGGTCGGCAAGTCGATCACGATCCGCGGCACCCTCGATGGAAACGGGAAGCCCGCCACCATCATCGATGGCGGAGGAATGATCCGAGTGCTCCAGTGCGTCTCGGGCGAAAGCAGTGATACGGTTTTCGAGAATCTGACGATTCGCGACGGTCTCGCCGGCGAGACGATCGAGTACGCCACCGCTGGTGGTGGCATGTACGTCCGTCAAAGCAGCCCGACCCTGGCCAACTGCACGTTCATCGGAAGCTCGGCCCAACAGGGCGGTGGAATGTACATCCGCGAAGGCAGCCCGACCCTGACCGACTGCACGTTCATCGGAAACGCCGCCGGATACGGCGGTGGGATGTACAACCGCCAAGGCGCTCCGACCCTCAGCGATTGTGTTTTCCTGGAGAATTCGTCCAACGCCAACGGCGGTGGCATGTACAACGTCAACGAAAGCGGCCTGCTCCTGAACGAATGCACGTTCATGAGCAATTCGGCCGGATCCCGCGGCGGCGGCATGTACAGCTTGCAAGGCAGTCCGACGCTGCGCAACTGCGCGTTCAGGGAAAATTCCGGCGAAAGTGCCGGTGGGATTAACAACGCCGACGGCAGCATGATCATGAGTGGTTGCACGATCTGCGAAAATGGCGGAGGAAACATTTCCGGTTCGTGGGTCGATGAGGGTGGAAACTGCCTCGCGTACTCGTGTGATGATCAGGACGGCGACGGCTTGCCGGACGAGTGCGCCGACGACGGTGTCGCGACGCTTCTCGTGCCTTCGCAGTTCGCATCCATCGAAGATGCGGTCGAAGCGGCCGGGTACGGGGATGTCGTTCTCGTGGAAGCGGGTGTCTACTTCCCTTCGCGAACGATCGATCCGGGCGGGAAGCCGATCACGATCCGAGGTGCAATCGATGACGAAGGCCTGCCGGTCACCGTCATCGACGGGGGTGGAAACATGCGTTTGATCAGATGCGTCACCGGAGAGTCCGCGGATACCGTGTTCGAGAATCTCGTGATCCGGAACGGATCGGGGCCCGATCTCGGTTACGGCTCCGGCATGTACAACTTCTACAGCAGTCCGACGCTGCGCAACTGCGTTTTCACCGGCAACTCGGCCAACACGGGGGGTGGGGTCTTCAATCACCACGGCAGCCCGACCCTGACCGGGTGCGTCTTCACTGGAAACACCGCCAGCTACCGCGGTGGTGGCATGTTCAACGGCAACTCCAGTGACCCGGTGCTGATCGACTGCACCCTCACCGGGAACTTCGCCGCCAGCGGCGGCGGGATGTACAACTTCGGCACCAGCAACCCGGTTCTGACGAACTGCGTGGTCTGTGGGAACTCGCCCGATCAGCTGGTTGGACCCTGGGCGGACGATTGCAGCAGCTGTGTCACGGCTTCATGCGAGGACTGTCAACTGCCGGTCGAGCCATGCCCCACGGATCTGGTCCAGAATTGCATCACGGACGCGGACGATCTCGAGGCCTTCCTCGCGCGCTGGGGTGCGTGTGGGATCGAGGATTGCGTCGGGGATTTCAACGATGACGGCGGCGTGGACGGCGCCGACCTCGGCATCCTGTTCTCGGTCTGGGGTACGTGCCAGTGAGCGTCGGACGCGACCAGCCACCAGCAAGCAGAACGAATGCACGAATGCCGCATCCCGGCATGCGATCGGCGGTTCGACGGGCGTCTGGCCCTCGTCGCCCGGGATGAGGTTACCGTACGACCGGCAACAGTCTCCGGCCCGGAGGTCACGGATGCGAGTTCGGTTCATGATGGTTCCGCCGGCGGTCCATCGTGTCTCGCCTTCTTCCCGTTTCTGCAAACCGATCGGTCGCTCATGCCAGACCCTCAAGACACGCCGGAAGTATTCGGGGACGTCGCCTGTCGATGCGGTTACCTTCGAGCCGGCTCCGATCACCGCCGTCCTTGTCCTGAATGCGGCACATTCGAGATCCGGGAGGGGGGTGGGTTCGCGGAGTCTCAATTGGCCTGGCGGGGCGGGCGGTTCGCGGAGTCTCAATTGGCCTGCGCTTGGCGAGACTCCCGATCCCGGGTCGCCAAGGCGGGATTGATCATCGCCCTGATCACGTTTCTACTCGGCCTCGCGAACTCGATCCTCGCGGTCTACCTCGCGGTGTGGCTGTCTTCTCCCGGGTTCAAGGGCGGAACGGCCGGCATGGCGCTCTTGTATCCACCGCTGATCTGGGTGTTCCTGCAGGTGCCCTTCACGGTGGTCGCGTTGGTGACCCTCGTCGTCCCCGGTCCGTCGACGGAGGCCGTGGCGATCATCAAACGGTTTGGGTTCTGTCTTTCAGGCATCGGCTTCTTCGGCCCAGTCGTGATCTTCGCGATCGCCATCGGTGTACTCGTCCTTTGAACCCCCGGGTGCTCCCGTCTCCCTTACTCGCCCTCGCCCATCCACCGTCGACCACGGTGGAGTTGGTCCGTCCTCGGTGGTGCGACGAACCCGCGTCATTCTGCAATCACCAGGCAGGACGATCCCACCGGCTTCCTGATCGTTCGTCATCCGGCAGGCCGTGCGTCGTGACGGACACCCTCATCTTCGTTTCCTGGCCCCGCCGCCGGTCAGAACGCCGGCGCCGCGTCGACGAGGAAGGCGTTCTCCACACGAGGCCTCGAGCATCAGCACCCCCAGTTGTCCCTCGATTTGTTCATCGATCGGCCCGAACAAGCTGGCACCCGGCTCTCGCCATGCCGCAACCCCGAGCGAAGAAGCCTTCTCAGGGTCGGTCATGGCATCGATTTTCGCCCGCGCGATCTTCGGCTCGGTCAGAATGCGGTCCTGGATGGCCAGTGCCCGAAGCGCCGCGAGCTGCTCGGAGACCTCCGCTTGCATCTCCTGAAGTGAATCGCGCTGTTCATCGGTCAGGTCGCGACATGCCAACGCGGCCCGAAGCGCCTGCTCACTCCAACGCGGACGCATCTGCGCCTTGAAACCCTGTTTCCTGACGGCTTCTTCGAACCGATCCGCCGACCCCTGATCGGAAGTCGCCAGGGCAGACGTCATGTCCGCATGGTTCGCAAGCAGATGGGCGCGAATGGCGATCGCGGCATTCAGCTCCGCCCTCGCGCGATGGGCGTGTTTCTGCGTCAGTCGTTCACGATTCGTCGCAGCATCCTCGCGGTACGCGATGAAAAGCTCGAGGCCGGACAGTTCCCGATCGATTCGAGCCGCGGTCCACCGCTTGATCAATTCGATCAACTGCCGCTGGCTGCTCGCAAGGGATTCCTGCATCGAAGCTTTCAGGTCATCGTCCTGAACCGACGTTTCCAAAGCGGCCTCCAGGTCGATTCCGGAACCGCCCAACGTTCCGTCGCGGCGAGCTTCCGCGAGCAGTGAACGATCGATCCTGCTCGCGAACACGTTCATCCGTCTTTCATCAAGGACAATCTTGATCCCGTCCAGAAACGACTGGCGCATCCGCTCCCGATCGACCCGCAACTGATTCGCCGACTGCAGCAGCTGTGAGTCATCGAATTCAACTTCAGGCGACTCATCCAACGCCAAGGAACGCGCCCAAAGCGCCTCTTGAACTTCCTCCACCGATCCCTCGAATCGATCGATCCCACGCTGAGCCCGGTCGCCCATGTCGATCCGGCCGCGAAGTTCCGCCAGGTCCACGGTCCGCGCAATCTCATCCAGGCCCGCCTGCGCTCGTGCCAATCGCNCGCGATTCTCCTTCTTNTCACGANNGCCGCGNACNGAACGAATGAGCTTCTGCAANCTGACGCCCTGCCGCTCATACTCCGTCACNTAGGTNTCCAACAGGTCCTTNACCCTNGACTGNCGNGCTTCGTCCAGGTCCANGTCACGCGTCAGGTACTNGAGNTCNCGGCGAAGAAACTCNGGTTTCGTCAGGATCCGGACATCCCCNGCATCNGGAANTCGCAGGGTCACCGCGGCGAGNTTTCCGGCNCCNACCGCATCGATGAACCGCTGNGCCCATTCGGTGTTCGGTTCGTTGCCGAAGTCATGGAAAAACCGGACATCCATCACTTCAAGCCAGACCTGCAGGACTTCGTCACGCGACATCGAGCCGTTGATAACGGCATCTCTCAGCTCATTTCGGAACGACAGGACCTCCTCCTGTTGTCGGTCCGCTTCGTATGAAGCAAGGTAGAACTCGAGCCCCTCGTCACTGCCGTCGTTCATCATCGCTTCTTCCGCAGCGGCCCAGATCTCCTTCAAATCGATGTCGGGATTCTCCTCGGCGAGCGCCATGCCGACCGCTCGCAGGCCACTGCCGAAATCCTGGAGCAGGATCTCCTGGGCCTGAATGACAAGTTCTTCGTTCGCCGGTTCGGTACCACCCTGCGCCTGCGGGCTTTCCTCTTCCGGCCGGTCCTCCTCTTGGGCTGCGACCGGGTGATTGAGAACGCTAACTGCTGCAATTAAAGGCAGATAGGCCGATCGGCGAGTGGCTTTTTTTCGCTTGTCCATCCTGTTCATCCTGTTCATCATGCGGTAAGGACGAATTCTCAGCGTCTTTATTTCACCTCGCGTCGCTTAATCCGACCAGAAGCTTCGGAATCAGGAACGGCAGATCGGGTTCGCATCGGAAGTGAAAATCCCGGATTTGAAGGTAGGGGCTTGTTATCCTCACCGATTTCGACGACCATCAACGCCCGTCGGGAGTGCCCTCTCGGCAACATTTATCCGTGTTCCCAACTGATGGAGAAAGAATCATGAGATCCCTCGTAACCACACTGGCGGTTGCCTGCCTTTCCACGACATTGATGGCGGATTCCTACGTCGCCGGTGTCGGCACCGTGAACTTCGACCCCAATAATCCCTTCGGTGTCGATCCGACGGACTCCTACATCTCGGCGCTGACCATCGACGGCACCGTGAACGGCGGCACGGCCTTTCTCATCGATCCGATCGCGGGAGCCCTCTCGGACTTCGGCGTCTCGGTCGTCCTCGCGGACGCCGATCCAACCGACAACCTTCGCGAGGTGACCTGGTCGCTGTTCACCACGAACAATCGTTCGCTCTATGACGGGCTCAATCCGCTCGTGCTGAACCCGCTTCCTTCGGGAGCCGATCCGAACTTCCTTGCCTTTTCCGTCGGCGACCCGTTCGGTCTCGTGGGTATTCCCAACTCGGGCGTTGATCTCGGGGCGGATTTCGTGCGGACCGTGGGGGACACGATCGTCACCTACACGCGGCTTGACGGCTCCACCTACGACGAGGTCAGCTTCGGCAACGACTCGCCGAATCCGCCGGGCTGGCCGCGGAACGAGTGGTTTCGCACCTTCTTCCTCGACTTGGGCACCGCCGAGGACGTCACTGGTTTCGTCGTCAACCAGGTCGTGGAAGTCGTCCCCTCGCCGGGCGTGCTCGCCCTTCTCGGTGTGGCGGGCCTCGCCGGCCGCCGGCGTCGCGACTGAACGAACCGAATCCCACTGATCCAGAAAGCAAGGCCCGGGCCCCAGTGGCCCGGGCCTCGCTCTTTTGAGTCTGCCACCTGATCAGCCGTCGTCGGGTCGGCCTTCGGTCGGATGGTTCAACCCGGCACGTCGGGATCGATCTGTCGATGGTCACCGGCGGACATCCCGGCCGCCTTGCGGTCCAGTCCCAGTCCGAGCATCAGCAGCACCGCCATCGATCTCGGATCGCGGCGTTTCGTGAAGTCATCGAGAAGAAGCCTTGATGCCGCAGGTCGATCGCCGGTGTCTGCTCGGATCCAGAGATGCCGCGCCGCCCGTCGCAGCGCCGACCCGGCGTACCGGTCCATGAGCGAAGCCAGTTCCGGTCGTCCAGACCGGCGGAAGTGACGACCGAGCGATTCGTTCGCCAGCAGTCTCGACGACCAGGCATCCACGCCGGATGCGGAGTGGCTGGTGGATGCGATGCGATAGGCGGCGCCGCGCCATTCGGTCGCCACGCCGGGTCCTTCCGCGAGCAGTCGGACGGTCAGGTCGTAGTCCTGGTTGCGGCGAAGTTCGGGATCGAACGGGAGTCCGCCCTCACGTACCGCGGTGCACGCCCCGCTTCGGACCACGGAAAACGACAGGAGCTTGTCGCCGGAACGTTCCAGGTACTCCTCCAGCGTCCAGGAATGGCCATGTCCCGTGGGATCCTCCGGGCTCGGCGGATCCTCGGGGGGGTGCCAGAAGTCGAATCCCGCATAGGCGATCGGAGATTCGGGATGCCGCATCAGAAGGTCGGTCGCGACCTCGAGGAAGCGTGGATACGCAACGTCGTCGGCGTCCAGGAAACAATACGCGTCGACGTCACCGGAGGATCGGAGGTGCGTGACCGCCGCATTCCTCGGAGCGCCGGGGCCGCCGGTGTTCCGGGGCAGGACCAGGCACTCGACTTCGGGTCCGAACGCGTGGACCACGGCTTCGGTCTCCGGATCCGGCCCGTCGATCGCGACCACCGTTCTCGCTGGAGGACGGGATTGGTCGAGGATCGACCGGAGGCTGTCGCCGATGGTGTCGGCTGCCTGATACGCCGCCATTGCGATTCCGACGGATGGCGAAGGTCCAGCAGCGTGGATCATTTTCGAATCTCGTTCGCAAGAGGTCCGTGGCGGCGACTCGGGCATCCGTACGCGTTCCAGTGACTCCGGGAGGAACGCCGTCCGTTCGAGATTATCCGAATCGATCTCGGCCGATGGTGGAACCGGCGGTTTTTGGTCGGGACTGGCCCCGTTTGTCCGCGTTTGACACGAAATTTGATGCTTGGAGTGAAAATCGCAGCCCGGATCCGATCATGGGTATCCCGCAACCACGGGATTGGAAACGGTTTGGATGGAAGCGGGTGAACGGGCTCGAACCGTCGGCATTCAGCTTGGAAGATCCACACCGCTTCGAGTGAGTCATCTTTCGGTTACGAGACTGCAGGTCGAGGGTGGCAAGCGTCGATTTTGCCCACGACAAACGTTCCAAGACGCTGAGAGGTTGATTCGGTACTCCGCGAACGAAAGCCCGCCCCGACACGAGGTCGAGGCGGGCTGGTGGTGTTGTTGCATGCGGTGTCGAGTCGACCGCGTTCAGTTCGGCGTCATCAGGCGACGGTGCGCTGTCGTCGGGAGCGGACGCCGGCGGCGCCGATCGCGAGGGCGGCGAGGCCACCGAGTCCGGGGACGGCCCCGGAACCACCCTGTGGCGGCGACGCCGGCATCGTGATGCTGGTGGTCACGTCGCCGGTTTCGAAGGCCCAGTTGTTGATCGTGAAGTAGGAGTCCTCGCCGATCGTACGATCCAACGTGAAGTGGATCCATCCCGCCACGAAGGTCGAGACTTCGGTATCGACCCTCTCCACCGCGAATCCGAGGTAGCCACTGCCTTTCGTGGTGCCGACCATCGAACTGTAGACCGACCAGCTGGCAGCTGACCAACCACCATAGCCGGCGTTCGATTGGGCAACGCCTGGTGCATTCCATGAAATGGTCTGGGGGTTGGAATCGACCGCGAAGAACTTCATCTTGCTTGCAAGGCCGTAGAAGTTACCGCCGTAAGTGCTCCCGCGGTCATCAGCGGCGAGCTGTAAACCGCCACTCGACCAGGCGGAGCCGACGGTCTTGAACATG
>NYSY01000084.1 GCA_002683215.1 Planctomycetaceae bacterium | reverse complement strand
TGACGTCATCGAGATCGGCGCCGGTGTCTGGATGGAAAACACGTACAGCAGAAAGCAGCTGGTCCTTCGCGGAGCCGGACCGGATCTCACGATCATCGACGGAAGCGATGGCCCGGTTGGTTGGAGCACCTGCCTCACGGTGAGCGAAGATTTCGACGGTTGGGAGACCGAGGATCGATTCCGCGTCGAGTCCCTCACGCTGCGTGGCGGATCGGGCGCCGAGATCTTCGGCCTGGTCCGAGGCGGCGGCGCGTACGTCGAATTCGTCCCGGTCACGTTCTCGAACGTGGTGATCGAGGGTTGCGTGATCGAAAGCCTCGGCGAGTTCACCGTGGAGGGCATCGGCGGCGGGATCTGCAACTACTACGGCGACGTGTCGGTCGAATCCTCGGTGCTTCGGAACAACTCCGCCTTCACCCTGGGTGGCGCGATCTTCTCCACCCACGGTCCGCTTCGGATCGTCGACACCGTGATCGAAGGCAACATCGGCGAAGTCGAGGGCGGTGCCGTCTTCGCCGACGAAAGTCCGGTGAGCATCGAACGATCGACCATCTGCGACAATTCGCCCGTGCAGATCCTCGGGGACTACACCGATCTGGGTGGCAACACCATCTCCCCCGAATGCGACACCCCCGCCTGCCCGACCGACCTGAACCGCAGCGGCAGGACCGAGGGCGCCGACCTCGGTGACTTCTTCACCGCATGGGGCAAATGCGACGGATGCGCCGCCGACTTCGACGGCGATGGCCTGGTCGATGCGAGCGACCTCGGCCTGCTCATCGCCGCCTGGGGTCCTTGCGACTGAGGCCACGCACCTTTTCCATCCCGGAACACCACGAGCCCCGCAGGCACCTTCCGGTGAGCACGGGGCTCGTCGCTTGAATCGCCTCCCCTTGGACTCGTCTCGAAGGCGGAGGCCGGGTGGGCGGGCCTCGAGATGAGCCGAGCGGGACGACCTCAGCGAAGGTACCCTCGCCGAGGCTGCGAGAGGATGAGCTCATGGATACCACGCCCGCATCCCGGTTCGAGCGACGCGAATCAACAGGGCCGATACGGTGCCACTGCGGCTACGACCTTCGTGGCCTTGACCATGATGCCCCCTGTCCCGAGTGTGGACCGCTCGATTTCAAACCGGAGGGACTGGCGGCGAAGTTCCGTCACGCATGGCGGACGTCCGCCAGTTGGACCTCGCGGGCCACCTGGGTGATCGCCTGCATCGCCGCGTTCGCAGGGGTCCTCGTCACCATCAGCCTGATCGTCGTGTTCGCGCTGGTGATGCTCGGCCAAACCGACCCATGGAATTTCTTCGCCCCGGTCTTCGGGTGGATCTTCGTGGTGGCGCCCACCGCCCTGCTGGCCCTGTTCTGCGCGCTGGCGACCCTGGCTGCCGACGAGAAGCGACTCGCCGGTTACAGCGCTGCCCTGGCCTCCGTGGCCATCTGCACCCCGGTCCTGATGTTCTTCCTCATCGCCCTGATCAGCCGCTCCACGCGGTGAACGAAGAGGACGTCGGAGGCAACCGGGATTCGTGCGATCGGGATTCCTGCGCGAATGCGCGAAATCATCGCTGACGGCGGATCCGTGCCGAGGAACCGACGGCGTCGGTGCCGGAACTCACATTTCAATGGGAACCGTTTCCGCATGGGACCCGAGCGAAGACACGAGCCGGCCGCTCCGGCCGGGACCTTCGCTGGCCCTCGCCGTGATCGGCCGGCAACCGGTCGGATTCGAGCTTCCGCGGGGGTGCCGCCGCGTACGGATTCTCGGCGACTGTGACACACGTCCCGGAAAATCGACGCACTCGTCGTCGAATTCACGCTCCCACATTTCCTGATGCAGACTGATTTTTCATCCGTCGCATTCCGATATTCGCTGGGTTCCAAAGCAAGTGTGGAACCAGAATTTTTCCTCGACGCCGTCAATCGAGAACCCGATTCCCGCGAGAGCCCGACGTGAATTCGGACGGATGAATTAAGGATTTTTGAATGCTTTCACCTCGTGAGCAGGAATGTGTAGGTTATTCTTTCGAATCCTTTTTTTGGATTTCGAGCGAGAGTTTCCATGTACCGCCTCGTCATCGCCGCCGCACTGCTGGTGGCCGCTCCCTTCTCGTTGTCTGGATGTGACGGCCGCGATCCCTTCGAGGAGCCGCACCTGACCGTTCATCGCTTGTGCGATTCAGGGGATGCGACGCCGGAACGCATCCACGCGTTTCTGGCCCTCGGCGTCGACGTGAACGCCGACGACGAAAAGGGCCGGCCGCCGCTTCACCACGCCGCCGGCAACCACGAGAACCCCGCGGTCGCCAGGACCCTCCTCGAGGCCGGGGCGGATGTGAATGCGACGTGCAACTACGGGTCGACGCCGCTCCACCAGGCCGCGAAGTCAGTCCGGAACCCCGCGGTCGTCGCGGTCCTGATCAGGGCCGGTGCGGATCTGAATGCGAAGAACCTGGTCGGCGATACGCCGCTCCACCTCGCTGCCTCCTACAACGAGAACATCGAAGTCGCCGCGATGCTCATCAAGGTCGGGGCGGATGTGAATGCGAAGAACGCGAATGACGCCACGCCGCTCCACCTTGCAGCGGCGTACAACCCGAATCCCGAGATCGCCGAGCTTTTCATCAGGGTCGGCGCGGATGTGAACACCAAACGCGTCCTGGGCGGAACCCCGCTCCACGTCGCCGCTCGGTACAACGAGAAGCCCGAAGTCGTCTCGCTCCTCATCAAGGCCGGGGCGGATGTGAACGCAAAGGGCAAGTACGGACGAACGCCGCTCCACCGGGCCGCCAGGTCCAACGAGAACCCCGAGGTCGCCGTGTCGCTCATCGAAACCGGGCTGGATGTGAACACGGTGAACAACTTCGGCCGGACGCCGCTTCACTACGCCGTCGACAACGAGAACCCGGATGTCCTCAAGGCCCTCCTCGAAGCCGGGGCGGACGTGAATGCGAAGGACAAGTCGGGGGAGACGCCGCTCGACCGGGCCGAAGCGGTGAATAATCCGGAGAATGCCAGAGTCCTCCGCGCCGCCGGCGGAAGACGTGGCATGGATTTCTTCTGACGGCGACACTCGTGCGCCCCCCCCGCCCGATGATCACCGCGATCGCAGACCGCCGCACCGTGATCGATGCGGCGTTCCGCTTCCTGATCGGTGAGTGATTCCAGGCGTGCAGGGAGACCATTCCCCACGCCGAGGCCAAGTAGTCACCGCCCCCCAACCCAAGATCGCCGCCCGGGCCGCCGCCCCGACCGCATCGCCGCCGGCCGATACGGTCATGGTGTGTGCCGAGGGGCCGACGACATCACCCGCGGATGAATCGGGACCTCCGGAATACTCATGGCGACGCCGAGGCGGCATTTTCCATCTTCATGCCCTCTTCTTCGTGCCGAAGGCCGGAATCCAGACCGGTTGCACGGTCCGTCCCGGATCAGTCGATGGTGGGCCGCGATTCTCTTTCGACTCCAACGGCGGAAGAAGAAGTCTCCCGCCTTGCTCGATACTTCACCTCCCGAGCGGCGACATGGCCGAACCAGGAGGGGGGATCCAGAGAGATGAAGTCGTCATCTCCAGTTCAAATCAAGATGCGAATCAAAGCCAGAGCCGCGACATTCGACTGAAAATGCTCGCCCACCCGGATCGCCTTCTGGGAATTCAACGTCGATTCGCGCCCCGATCCTCGTCGATATCGATCCCGTTGGCGGCGTCTTCAATCTCGACTGCGACTGGTGCGGTCAGGCCGCGAGCCGAGCGGAGCCGGGAGAGGCTACCACTCCCCTTTCACGACCCGCTTTCCGTTCAACTTCACCATCCGCACGATGATCCTCGAAAGCCCACCGCCACTCGGAACGAAGAAGCCGCTGCTGCACATGCGTATGAAGTCATGATCGACGTCATGGCGTTCATATTTCACGACCTGAAACGATTCCTTGCGGAACAAGTCGTGAATCCTCTGAACGTAATCGATGGATTTCTCATTGTTCTCGGAACGATGATTTCTCCGTGTCCTGGTCTTTGGGAAGGGATTGAAGTCAAGGTTGTATGAAAAGGAAACCTGCCCGATCTTCAGCCTCTTGAGTTTCTTCAAGACCCGAGCGTAGTACCTGCCGGTCTTCACGTATTGGTTCCACTTCTTTTTCTTGTACGCCTCCTTCTCATGGTCGTAGATGTAGTAACGCTTCTTGGACAGGAATTCGTCGACGGTGAATTCGCTGTTGTCGATGATGTCACCGGTTCTGAGATGAATGACGCAGCAATCGCGCTTCGGGATCTCGATTTTCCGGATGGAGCGAACATCATCGATCACTTCACGCAGGACCTTGTAGTCACCTGGTTCCGAGGTCCTCTGGTAATACTCGTGAATGATCGTCCCGGGGAATTCCTCGTGACGCTTCCTCCCTTCGGGGAACTGGAAGAAATCACCCAGTCTGTACTTCGCCCAAATGCCATCATGGTCTGACGCCATATCTTCACGCTCCGTTCCGCCGAGCGGGGTCATCCGAAGATCCTTGCGAACGCTCCAAACGGGGATCACCACACACCGGAACCCCAATGCTATCGACACGCCTCGCTCGTGCGGCAGGAACGGCTCGGGAAGACGCGCGAACGCAGACCCGCGGAAGTCCCGATTTCAGGGCCGGCGATCGCAGGTTCTCCCAGGGCGAATCGAACACCGGGACCCACCATGATCTCATCTGCGGACGGCTGCACGACGACCATCTGCGAGCTCAGACCCGGTCCCAGATTCGCTGCATCCGCTCGTATCCGGGCTCTCCACCATCCCAGGGCTTAGGGTGCCCGACGTAGTGAAGGATCTTGATCCTTGACAGGTCGAACTGGGGGTGCCGCTTCAATCCACGCTTCATGTAGTTGTACGAGGACGAGAAGAATCGAACGTCGTCGAAGGAAGACGACGCGTAGTGGCTGGTGAGAAATCCCTGGTCGCTCCCGTCCACCGATTCCACCTTCCCGAGTCTGCCCCTGATCATCTCGTAGGTATCGAGTGACGGCCGCAGGACGAAGACGCCGGTCTGGATCATTCGGAGACGGACCCGCTCGGCGGGCTCCGGGAAGACTTCGTGATCGACGGCACATGCGATTCCGTGGGGTCTCAGGGCGACGTTCATGAGTGCATCGGCATTCTGCAGCTGAATGGTGTCGGAATCGATCCAGCACACCTTGTCATATTCGGTCAGCTTCCAGCACTCCAGCTTCACGAACGCTTCCAGCCATTTCTCTTTGTAGGGATTGGCCAGGGAAGCCAGCGCGACCCGCCTCGTGATGATGCCGGCATCGACCAACGCACGTTCCTGCTCTGCCGTCGTCGAATCCGTGCAGAAACACAACAGCGGGAATTCGGTCTTCACCTGGCGCATCGACCGATGGAGTTTCATGACACCCTCGAAGTACTCCCGGTTGCAGCTGGTGACCCAGGCGGCCCGACCCGCCGCCTCGAGGTTTTCGAACGCCTCGAATTCGTGCCTGGTCTCGTACCACCGCCGACGATTCCCCGCTTTCGCGCGCTTTCGTCTCGCGAGCAGGTACGCCAGGCCGCCGACCACGGCGAGCGCCGAAACGACCAGTGAAGGGACGACGGGATCCATGACTCCCTTATATCGCCATTCACGCTCCCCGAGGATCGGCTTTCCGGGAATGGCGGATGCGAGAATCGGCTCGCCGCCTGCTCGGACTCCGGTTCGAGCTGCACCCCGCATCATGGGGCGACGGCGATGGTGCTCGTTTGCATCTGCTCACGCCATCGATCCGGACCCGACGTCCCGATCCGCCCACCCGAGCGCACTTGGGAGAACATGCCTGCCGAATCCACTCGTCGTAGCATGTGACACTCGGGATCACGACCCGCCTTCACGCTGAACCGGCAAGATTCGGATGATCGTCGATGAAAACCATCTTGATTCTCGGCTCGAAGCCCGAACCCGTATTGCCACCTCCGGAGAGCTACACGGAGGTCGCCTGTGCGAACGCTTCCGGACACTCAGCGGAACGACATGATCTGCCTCGGCCCACCTTCACGGCCATGACGCCGATCATCGCCACCAGAATCGAGGCCGGCAGGCAGAGCCTTGAGGCACTGGCCGGCCTGTCCACGGGTACCGTGTACTTCCTGCGTGACAGAAATGAAGGCAAGCGCGGCTTTGCCCGCCTTTTACACCTCATCAGGATGTCCAGGAAGAAACCTGTCCATCGTATGCAGCCCTTCTATCTCAAGCGGAAGCTGAGAACGATCTCGTATCGTCACGACCGTCTGGTGGCGGTCGCACCGGAGGAATACGACACGCTCGTCGAGAATCTGTGTGATCGGGACCCCGGAATCCTTGCGCAGTTGCAGCGGAAGCGACCTTCCACCGGGGTCATCGCCCTCGCGATGGCCATCGAACAGAAGAGATACGACCGGTACGTCCTCAGCGGCTTCAACTTCGAGTTGACGCATGCCTACGCGATCAATCCGGTGATCGAAACACGCGGTACGACGGCAAGCTCGCACGCCGAGACCGATGTGATGGTGATGCGCTACCTGGCGAGGAAGACGGGGAACATCTTCACCACGGAAAGGACCGTGCATGAACGTGCGGACGTGCCTTTCCTCCCCGGCGGGATCCGGTAACAGTCGAAGGTGATCGTGGACGAGCATTCGGAGGCTGAATCATGATCAGGATTCTGGAACGTTCCGCCTCATCGACTAGGCTTGTTCCAATGCCCGGGGAGCGATACCGAGCCGACATCGATGGTCTTCGAGCCCTTGCCGTGCTCGCGGTCATTCTGTGTCATGCCGAGTTCTCATGGGCATCGGGTGGATACGTCGGCGTCGACGTGTTCTTCGTCATCAGCGGTTTCCTGATCACCCGGCTGATCCGCCGGGAGGTCGAGGAATCGAGGTTCTCGTTTTCGAACTTCTACCTCCGACGAGTCCGGCGCCTGATCCCGGCCCTGTGCTTCACGCTCATGGCGACCCTGGTGATCGGGTGCTTCCTCTCCCATCCGATCCGGCTCGAATCCCTCGGACGTTCGACGATCTGGGCGGCGTTATCCGTCTCCAACATCCACTTCTGGATGACTTCAGGGTACTTCTCCGCCGCTGCGACGACCAAGCCGCTTCTTCATACCTGGTCGCTCGCGGTCGAAGAACAGTTCTATCTCGTCTGGCCCACGATCGCGATCCTCCTGCTGACGAGGACGAGCCGGAGGGTCACCCTTCTGGTCCTTGGCCTTCTCGGTCTGGCCAGCTGGGTCGCGGCCGAGCTCCTGATCATCACGGCGCCCAGAGTCGTCTTCTATTGGATGCCCCTGCGAATCTGCGAGTTCGTGGTGGGCGGTCTGCTCGTCTGGAGCGAGGGCTGGAAGCCTGGGCGTCGCTGGCAGGAGGCCGGGTATCTGCTGGGGCTCGCCATCGTCTGCGGGTGCTGCGTCTGGTACGACCCGCAAACTCGATTCCCCGGATCTCACGCCATGCTGGTGGCCCTCGGCACCGGTCTCGTGATCCAGTTCGGCCGGGCGCCGTTCTCGTCGATCCTCCTCGACAATCGGATCGCGCGGGGCATCGGGCTGATCAGCTACTCCGCCTATCTCGCCCACTGGCCGCTCCTCGTCTTCCTCCGCGGCGAGAACCACTGGCACGTCGGTGGGATGTCGCAGTTGTTGTTCCTGCCCGCGGCGCTGTTGCTCGGCTGGGGGATGTATGCAGCAATCGAGCAGCCTTTCCGGCGAATAAGGCCGCCGGGCGACAACCGGCGTTTTCTTGTCTCGCTCGGGCTGGCGATGTGCGTCGTCGTCGGCAGCGGGCTGGCCCTGTCCATCGGCGATGGATGGCCCCAGCGGCCGGCGTACGCGAATCCAACGTATGCGGAGGCCGTCGTCGCGAAGGACCAGGCCAGGCGTGTCGATCGCGATCCCGGCCGCTGCCGGGATCCGAAGTGGTTGCGCATCGGCTGTCCGACGCCCGACAAGCGAGTCGGGCTCGTGATCGGGAACAGCCACGCACGCGATGGCGACAACATCATGGCGGCCGCCACGCAAGGCGTTGATCGTCTCATCCTGTCGAGCCTGGGCGCTTGCCCTCCGCTGAGACCGTCGCCGGGTGATTCCCGGGTCAATCGCAACCACGACCAGCTCGCTCAGTGCGAGCGGATGAATGAAGAGCGATGGACACCGGAGTACTACGACGGCGTCGACTACGTCGTGGTGAGCACGACCTCATCGGGTCGATTCGGCCCGGACGACCTGCGTGAGTACATCGACTTCATCAACAGGCTGGGAATTCGAAGGATCATCGTCATCGGGAACTTCATCCACCTTCGGGAGGATCTCCTGATCGCGCTGCCGAAGGCCGGGTCTCTCCGTGATCTGGTGGCGACGCATACCGCCGAAGCGACCTTCCGTCACAACGTCGACTTCGCCCGGATCTGCGAGGAGACGGGTTGCCTCTTCGTCGACAAGAAGAGACTTCTCTCCGACGAAACAGGCTGGATCCTCGAGACCGAGGGAATTCCTTTCACCTGGGATCGCGGGCACCTAACATGGGAGTTCGCCACGATGATCGGGCGAATGGCACGACCTGAGATCCTTCGATACCTGAATGAGCACTAGGAGAAATCCGCGGGCGACGCCGGTCTCGCGTCGACCGGGCCTTGAGGTGCAGACATGAAACATGCCACAGCCATCATTCCGGCCCGCGGCGGTTCCAAGGGTGTTCCCCGAAAGAATCTCTGGCGGTTCAACGGAAAGCCTCTGATCTGCTGGAGCATCGAAGCCGCTCAGGCCGCCGAACTGGTCGGTCCGGTCGTGGTCTCGACGGACGATGTGGAAATCGCGGAAGTCAGCCGAGCCACGGGGGCAGAGGTCGTCATGCGCCCCGCCGCCATCAGCAGTGATGCCGCTTCGTCGGAGGATGCCCTGCTTCATACCCTCGAAAACCTCGACGCGCCTCCGGACCTGACGGTCTTCCTGCAGTGCACCTCCCCTTTGACCCACGGCGACGACATCGATGCCTGCATCCGCACCCTCATCGAGGCCGAGGCGGACAGCGCCTTCACCGCCACCGAGTCACACCTTTTTCTCTGGAAAGACAAGGCGAACGCCATCGGGGTGAACCATGACGGGGCCGAACGCAGGCGGCGCCAGGACCTCGAAACCGCATACGGTGAGAATGGCGCGGTCTACGTCATGCGGACTAGGGGATTTCTGCAATCCCGCCACCGATTCTTCGGCAAGACCGTCATCTCCGAAATGCCCCCGACCCGTTCGTGGGAGATCGACTCCCCCGATGACATTCGGATCGCCCAGGCACTCGCGGCACGCTCGGGCGGGAATCACGACGGGAACGCCGGGGTGATCGCGGCTGACGAAGACCGCGTGTCGCCCGGACCGTTCGACACAGGCCCAGGTGATTCGACATGAAAAGAGAGGATGCACGCTCGATTTCGAGCCGGCCGCGACGCATGGCCCGTCGAGCCAGCCACACGGTCGGTTTGCGAAGGAAGCGGATCTCCTGGCTCTTTCTTCTTGGAGTCAACAACTCCGGAACGACCCTTCTGAAAACCATTCTCGGGAGACACCCTGAAGTATCACAACTTCCGGAGGAGGGACAGCACCTGTCACGCGCTCTCCCCCGTCCAAACCCGATGAAGTTACGGAGGATCTGGACGGAGCGAATCGAAGCTTTTCGCAGGAATTCCGAGGCCGGAGGCGGACTGTCGGCAGCTCGCCTCAAGTGGGACTGGCTCTGTCATTATCCCGTTGATGGAAGGTCCCGTTTTCTCATGGAAAAGAGTCCACCGAACACGGTTCGAGGGCCATGGCTGGAACACCACTTCAAACCCGCATCCTTTCTGTCCCTCACCCGAAGCCCATACGCGGTCGCCGAGGGAATTCGACGACGCGAGGGGCACTCCGTCGAACGCGCTGCGCGGCACTGGACCATCGCGAACCAGATCATGCTCGATGACCTGGAACGGTTGGATGACGCCCTGCTTCTGAACTACGAAGATCTGTGCGCAGATCCTTCGAAGGAGATGACCCGGGTCACCCGCTTCCTCAAGATCGATCCGTACCCCGATCAATTTCTGCGCGAAATTCTTCCCATTCACAATGTGACGGAACAACCGAGCCTGATCAAGGACTTCAACGCGTCGAGCCTGGAGCGGCTCTCCGCGGATGACATCCGGAGGATCGAAGACATCGCGGGGGAAGTGATGTCTCGACTTGGATACGAGTTCTTCACCGGATGAACACGCCCATCGAAACGAACATGTCGAGGGTTCGCCATTGAAGACCGAAGATCGGAAAATGACGGTGTTCTTCTGTGTCGGGAGCGAGAAGTCGGGGACCACGTTGTTGGCCCGCATGCTCGATCAGCACCCCGAGATCGCGTGCCTCTGGGAGAGCTACGCCTTCCGGCCCGGCTCCCCGGCCAGCATCTTCAACCCTGACTCTGAAAAGTGGAGGCGGCACGGCTTCTCCGAATCGGACGTCCGGCGCTGGTCGCGGATCTGGAACGCCCAGCCGCAGGCGTTCTTTCGACGGATCCTGAGTCGATTCACCGGGAACAGCCTCTACACCACCTCCTGTCTTCGGCAGACCATGCCGCCCGCCCTCGCCGATTTCGCGGGTCGCTGCAGCGCCAGCGTGGCCGGCGACAAGTGGCCCGGTTACATCAGATACCTCGGCGAACTCCTTTCGGTCTTTCCTGATGCCAGGATCATCTACAATGTCCGCGACCCCAGAGCATTGTGGAACTCCGCCGAGAGATTCAAGGATCGTCGCCGGGGAGATGAGCTCCTGAACCTGATGCTGGAGAACGACGAGCGGATCAGACCCTATCTCGAGCGGCCCAACTTCCTCACCGTCCGCTATGAGGAACTCGTCTGCGAGACAGAGGAGACCGTGCGGCAGATGTACCGGTTCCTGGGTTGCGACTTTTCGTCCCGGGATCTGCGATACGCCCCACGAGACGACCCGTACCCGGATCGCTGGAGCTGGGTACCGACGGCCAGCGGCCCGATCGATCCCTGGCATGCGATCAAGTGGAGGGAGCAGGTCAGTCCGGCGGACGTCGAGCGGATCACGGCGATCGCCTCCAGCTTCATGGACCATCATGGTTATGACCGGTAACGACACGAATCGAATGAAACGGATCGACCCTCATGCGAGATCACTCGAACGATTTCATTCGAGACCCCCTGTTCGATACCCTGAGGACTGCGAATTCAGGGATGGAGCAGACGCTCATCCATCGCCGCCATGGCCGGAGCGCCCCGCTTGCCTTCCGGGGCGAACCGGGGATCCGAAGAGGTGGGCCCACCTCGATCGCTCCGACCGAAGAAACGGGCATGAGAGCGTGATTGATCGCGACAGGGTGACTGATTCGCCCTGTACTCGTCCAGGAGTGAGATCCGGCCGGACTTCAGGAATCGGGAATTCACCGTTCGTCGGCGGAATCAAATGATGCTCGTCTTTCCTCGTGAACGTCTCGTGTTTCTCTGCACGCCGAAGTCCGGATCCACCAGCACAGTGGAGGCCTACGCGCCCTACGCCGGTGGGGTGCTCGGTGCTCACCCGAGACTCAAGCACATCGACCTCGCCACGTATGAACGAGGATTGTCGTCCATCGTGCGCGATAGTCACGGAATGCTCGAGTCGGTCTGCCTGATCCGGGATCCGCTGGAGCAGCTTCGAAGCTGGTATCGCTACATTCGTCGCCCGGGCCGCAGGAGCGAGAAGCCGGTTGATCGGGATCAGACGTTCGAGGACTTCGTCGCGGACTTCCTTGAATCCGAGCAGGGTTGCAGGAGGGAGACGCAGTACGAATTCGTTCAAGACGAGCGTGGTGAGGTCGGCGTGAACAGGATCTTCGCGCTCGAGCGCGTCGACCGATTCGTGGACTTCATGAACGAACGCCTGAAGCTTCGGGTGCGACTGCCGGTCCTCAATGCCTCCAAGCGGATCTCGACGCCGATCTCCTCCGGACTCGAGAGTGAGCTACGGGGACGGCTCGCGCGCGACTTCGAACTTCACGAAGCGGTCCTGAAGGCGGAGGAAGGCTGGCAGAATCCCGGCCGAAGATTCGAGTCCCGGCCGGCACCGGGCGAAGGGGTCTCGGCGTCGAAGTGGGGGAAGGTGTACCGACGGCGAGCGAAAGTGGTCTGGTGGAGGCCATGGGCCTAGAACGGATTGCTTCATGAGCAGGCGGAATGACAGGACGCGGGCGGCGATCGGCATCGGACTGGTCATCACCCAGAAGAACGAGGCTCGGTTGCTCCGGCGGAATCTGGAGTACCACCGGTTCCTCGGGGTGACCCACTTCTACGTGTTCGACGACGGCTCGTCGGATGATTCGATGCGGTCCATCCAGGGTGTTCCGGGACTCACTTGTCCCGATCTCGAAGGACTGGCTGATGTTCCGCCGGGATTGAAGGACGGCGTTCTACAGGCTCGGCGCGGGCCTTGGATGGCAAGGCAGAAGATGGCGACCCGATGGGCGACGCAGCTCGCTCGGAACGACGGCGTCGAATGGTTGATATCGCTTGACGCGGACGAATTGGTGATGATCGAAGATCCGACGCGGGGCGCCATTCAGGATCTGTTTCTTGATTGCCCGGCCGACGTCGATGCGGTCTTTTTTCGTGACACCTATGAGGTCGTGCCCCGCGGTTGCGACACGGATGTCGGTTTCTCGAATCACATCCTCTTCAAGACGCCGGGGTATGCGAAGCAACATCGCCGTGAGCTGTTCGACCCGATCCGCGATCGGCGATTCACCGTCGGCGGGTACCTCGGTCACGCGGCCGGGAAGACGGCGCTGCGGGTCGCTGCCGGGCTGATTCCGAAGAGCGCCCATCAGGTGATGAGCGCGAACGAGAAGCCGGTGAAGCAATGGGACGCAGGGAAGCTTCTGCACTACAAATTCCACGATCATCACGACTTCCTGAGCAAGAGCCGCCGGCCATATCTTCGGCGGTTCGCTTCGGGCGTCGAGGCGCAGTACTACCCGGCCCGGTTCTGGCACGATCTCGTCGCCCATCTGGAGTTCGATGTGGAGGCGGTGAAGGCATATCACCGGCGGTGGATCGCCTACACGGATGACGAGATCGATCGCCTGAGGCAGGGCACGTTCGAGGACTCACCCCTCTTGATCGAGATTCCGGAGATCCCGGAGATCTGGAAATCGATCGGAGGAATCGACGAATCGAGCCGGCCCGAGGAGGAATCACCGCTTCCCGCTCCGGAGACCGCATGCCTCCCGAACCGACCGGAACGAATTCGTGTCGACGAATCAGCCGACCGACGTGAAGGCCCGTCGATCTCGATGATCATTCCGGCCTACAACGCGGAGCGATACATCGGATTCACGATCGAATCGCTCCTGCGGCAGACCCACTCGGATCTGGAGATCATCGTGGTCGACGATGGATCGACCGACCGCACCTACGACATCGCATGCCGGTATGCGGCGGAGGATTCCCGCATCACCGTGCTCACGCAGCGGAATGCCGGAGTAGCGACCGCTCGAAACCGGGCGATCGACGTGGCGAAGGGTGAGTTCCTGGGATTCGTCGACGCCGACGACATCTGGCATCCCACGGCGGTCGCGAAGATGCTGAGCCGCTTCGAGGGGGCGTCATCGGATCTCGGGGTGGTGTACGCGTGGTCGACGGACATCGACGAGGAGAACCGACCGATCGGCGGGGTCCACGTGTCGAGGGCGAGCGGTCACGTCTATCCCTTGCTCCTCTTCCACAACTTCCTCGGAAATGCGAGCTCCACGATCATCAGGGGGACTTCGCTGAGGGAGGCGGGCGATTATCGACCGGAATTCGATCTCGGCTGCGAGGATCTCGACCTGTATCTCCGCCTCGCTGCGCGATTCGATTATGACGTCGTTCCGGAGTTCCTGGTGGCGTATCGCAGGACTCCGGGTGCGATGTCCAGTCACGTAGAGAGGATGGAACGAGCGCATCAGCAGGTGCTCGATACGGTACGACGGGAGCGGCCGATGGTCTCGTCGAGGCTCCTGCGTTCCTCGAAGGTGAACTTCTACGCCTATCTCGCCCATGCTTCGGTCTCCGGCGGCGGGGATCGTGGAACGGTGCATTGGATCTGGAAGTCGTTGCGTACCGATCCACTTCTGACCCTCTGCCGAATCGATCTGCTCGTGATTGTTCCTCGTCGGATCATTCGCGGAGGGTTCGAAGCCACCCGGTTCCGACGAGTGCCTTCTCGACGAAGCATTCTCGACGAGGATTCCTCCGGCGGAAAAGTCGCTGGTTTCCGACCGCCCATGTCCGGCCGCGTCCTCTCGGAGGTCAAGTGCGGCGTCACCACGCTCGTGTATCGCTTGTTGCGCTGGGGGAGGCATCCTCCATCTCCCGGCGATACGTGACGAATCGATTCGGCAGGAGATTCGTGGAACGCGGATGCGTTACGCTTGATGATGGAGCGTGCGACCGCGGGCGAAGCAAGGACGAGGTTCATGGAACGACTGGACAATCTGGCCATCCCCGATCGCCCCGAGGAGATCCGATGCTTCTTCTGCGGTCGAAACGAGGCGCTGCGACTACCCGAATTCCTGGAATACCACCGGCGTCTCGGCGTGGATCGATTCTTCTTCGTCGACAACGGGTCGACCGACGAATCCGTCGAGATCGCCCTCGCCGAGGAGGCGGTGCATGTCTGGAGCACGGAACAGCCCTTTCAGGACAGTCGATTCGGCGTGGACTGGCAGGAGGCCTTGGCCGAACGGTTCGGGATCGGGCACTGGTGCCTCCTGCTCGATCTGGACGAGTTCTTCTACTACCCGTTCTGCGATCAGGGACGACGCTTCCAAGACTTCGTTGGGGCATTGAATGACACAGGCCGGACGGTCGTGAAATCGATGATGCTGGACATGTACTCGGATCGGGCGATCAGCGAGACCACGCTTCGCGATGGATGCAGCATCTTCGAGACCTGTCCCTTCTTCGACCGGCCCCGCTATCTGTCGCTGTTCTTCAGGAAGGATTTTCGGAGGTTGCAGCGCATCTATTTCCAGGGCGTACGATCGAGGCTCTTCCGGTCCGCCCCCATCATCCGGAAATATCCGCTGGTGCGGTATTCGAAGGGCATGCCGCTTTCACTCGGCCACCATCACACGGAAGCGCCGTCGCGAAACCTGGCTCGGGAACGAACGTATCTCTTCCATTTCAAATTCCTCAGCACGCTTCGAGATTATGCGCGCGAAAGCATCGATCGCGGATGTCACTGGAACGCCTCGGTGGAATACCAGGGATACCTCGACAGGATCGAAAGAGATCCGGCGATGAACTTTCACGATCCGCGGGTCTCGATCCGATTTCGCGGCACCGAAACGTTCATCGAGCATCGGATGATTCGGACCCGCGGCAGGCCGGGGGTAGAAGCGTGGGTGCGGCGGAGGTGACGGCGACGTCGTATGTCGATTCAATAGCCGAGCGCCCGGCTCGGGCCCCGGACGATTCTTTCGATGTGGCTGAGTTTCCGCTCGGAAAACATCGCTCGGTGCGGCTTGCCGTCCCTTCGCGCCTTCCCCCAGATCCCCTCCTTGAGGTCGACGAGCTCGCCCTGCCGATCGCTCGTTTCGAAGCCAAGCCATTCGAAGAGGTCGTCGACCGCGCCGGAGTCCTTTGAAATCAACGATTCGAACCTGACCCAGCGCGTTCGTCCCTCGTTCGCCCGCTGGAATTCGAGCAGCCCGCGGTTCTGGCCGGCCCACGCTTCGGCACACTGCTTCCATCCACTGCGCAGGGCCGTCTTCGACCCCCAGCCCATCGCGGCCTGGCTGGCGATGACGTCGACGGGATTCCGGACGATGAGGACGAATCTCGCGGTCGGGAAGAGTTCCGCGAGCATCTCGATGGTCCGGTCATCCCTGCCGTATCGAATCTCCTTGAAACCCCAATGTCGCTTCTTCATTCCTGGGGGGTGGAAGAACGACTCGATCAAGCCGGCGAAGTTCGCTGCCACTTCCCGTCGTCCGTACCAGTTCATCAAGCAGTAGCCGATGTCCGTCAGCATCAACCGGTTGAAATCGAGGTTCGGGTCCTTCGCGACGGGATTCTGGCGGAAGATCGCCTGATTCACCTTGGACTTCTCGGTGTGGTGAAAGTAAGCCCGGGCGATCTGCTCCAGAAAACCGCCGTGCTCCCCCCAGATCATCACGTCATCAGCGCTGTTGAGGATTTTCTGGAGCAGCGTGGTGCCGCTTCGGCCCGATCCCAGCAGGAAGATCGGGAAGGCGTCGGAAGGCGGGTTCTCGGTATCAGAGGTGTCGGCCATGGTGGTTCAGTCCTGGAAGAATTCATGCCATCTGGTGCGCCGAAACCGGGCCTCGAGCTCGGCGTGGTTCTCGATCAGTTCCCGGGGGGTTTGTTGATTCTGCTTGCGGGTGCTGCTCGTGAGCGGCTGCGGCGGAAGCCCGAGGAAACGGAGGAGCGCCTCGAGCCGGCGTTCCTCGTCCCGTTCCAGATCCTCGTAGAGGACCTCGGCCTTCCGGTGCCGCCGAAAGAACTTGCTTCCCCGGGCGAAACTCCGCTCCCTCACCCTGATGTGCCTGATCACCTCCTTGTACTCGATCCTGAGGGGCTCGTATCGGACGGGGGGCGTACCCTCGGTCCGCTGCCAGTTGTCCGATCTCATGGCGAGCTTCAAGGACAGGAGGTTGCGGAGAATGTTGCGTCGCTTGAGGTGGATGACCTGAAGATCCTTCGTTCGTCGAAGGTGGGTCCAGATGGCCCGCTCGGTCCTGCTGCGCGCATGATCGTGGAAGAGCCGAAAACCGACATGCGTGATCGACTCATCGAACGGATGTTCGAAGAAGGCCTGGAGGTAGGCGATCGGATCCCGCCTTCTCAGGCGACGGATTTCCTCGGGAACCGGGTTGAGGCGACTGTTGTGGTCGTGGCTCGGATTGAAGAGCTCGCCCGCGACCTTGACGTCCGGATGACTATTCAGCAGGCCTTCGAGGTGGTTGGAGCCGCTTCGTTGGTCCGTGAGGATGATGAATCGTTGTCGTCCGTTCGTCCGATTCATGAGCCTTCGCACTCCTTGCGGTCAGATCGCCTGCGTGTTCCTCCGGATTTCAGAGTCGACCCGCACGTCTCGAAACTGGAAGTCTTCATCCTCGGACCCGGAACATGGCGTATCGGCATGCGGACGCAAGTTCGTTGAACATGCTCCGTTCGGGTTTGAACGAGTGTCGTAGCCAGTGAACGAGGAAGGAGAGACGACCGTCGAGGATGTACTTGGCGTAGTAGGCTCCGCGGCCGTGGTCGTAGCTCCGGAGGATGTCCCTGTAGTCGCGGTTCGTCCGCCTTCCGTGATCGTGGCGGACGACGAGTTCGGGGAACAGTCCGCCGGTGAATCCGGCGAANGAGGCGCGGGCGACGTAATCGATGTCGTCGCAATTGAACGAGGTGCCGGGCCCGAGCATGGTGTCGAAGAAGCCGATCGCCTCGACGACTCGTCTGTGGAAGATCATGCTCGATCCCTGAATGGCCCCCGCGGGTATGAATCGGCCCGGTTCGAGCGTTTTTCGGTGCTCGAAGAGGTTGTNGCCGACGTATGCATCGCGTTCGTCGTGCAGGATGATCTGGCCGCCGCCGAAGTCGACATCCTCCGATTCGAAGCGCTCGACCGCCAGGGGGATGTATCCGGGGTCCAGGTAGCAGTCATCGTCGGTGAACAGCAGGAGATCCCCGGATGCCGCGTCGAGGCCGACGTTGCGTGCCCGAGAAAGGCCGGCGTCCGGTTCCATTCGGACGAGCACGGGATACCGGGCCTGGTCCGCGTGCGCCTTCATGACCTGCTGCGTTTCGTCCATCGAGCCGTTGTCGACCAGNACGAGTTCGGCCGCGGTCGCGAGCATCTCGTCCTCACGGATGGAATCGAGGCAGTTCTCGAGCTGGGCGGCCCGGTTTCGAGAGCAGATGATGATGGAGGCTTTCGGCTTCATGCGTCTTGCGTGCACGAGCGGCGATCGGCGATCGGTTCGATCCGGGTGGTGCCATCGTGGACGTCGCGTCGTGCGCCTCCCTGGCGATTCCCGGTGTCGAGCGTGGCGGGCCGCGGTATCTCGTCTCAGAAACGGTAGTTGAAGTTCCGGATGTCCTTCTCGTAGATCCTACCGACCCGGTCCCGGGTCTCGTCGGTGTAGTAGTCGGTGTAGTGCTTTCGCGTCGATGTTCGATTCGTGGAGCTGATGTCGAAAGGATCGATGCCGATGGTTCGGAAGACGTGGGCGACGCCCTCTTCGTACGATTCCATTCGGATCAAGTGGTCGACTTCGTCGAGATCGATCAGTGAGGACTGCGAAGCGATGTGCGGGTCGCACCGTTCGATGTCCTTTTCCTCGACGTGATCGACGAAGGCGGGGAAGTCATGCAGTCTTCGATGAACCTCTTCGGGCAATCCGAACGCGTTCTTCCGGAGGATCTTGTTGTGCCAGCAGGAGACGAGTCGATCCCATGGGTTCCGCACCACCGCGAACTTGTAGTAGTCGCGATAGGTCCGCAGGGGGTACCGGATCATGCTCGCTTCCACGACGTCGAGCACGACACCATTCGACTCCATGCTCTTCAGGAGGGTTCGGGTCCCGTTCTTGGCGACCCTGAACCAGATGAACCGGTGCTGGTGACTGATGGTCAGATTGTACTTCCGTGACCACGGCGATCCGGTGGCCAACTGGAGGAGAGGATGCCATGCCTGCGCGGCGCGGTCCGGCATGGCCAACCTGTAGGGATTGTTTCTTGCGGTCTTCATTTCGCCGGCGGGGAATCGTCGTCTGCTTCGTTCCGGATCGTCTCGAGGGTTTCCTGCGGGTTCGCGATCCTCGACCTGGTCGCTTCCCATCGACGATCGTACGTCTGCAGCGGGTGTTGTTCCGGATTTTTCGCTGATCATCGATGGTCGGACCGCTCTATATTGACGGATCTTCGCGGTCGCCGAGATTCTCGGGCGTTGCCGGCCGGCGACCTCGCTACGGGATCGGATCTGGAATGGCATCGATCGACTCGAACAACCTCCTTCGAACGGCCCTCTGGCAATGGCGGCTGCTTTCCGCCGGCCTGCGGGTCCTGCCGGACTTCCTGATCATCGGCGCGATGAAATCGGGCACCTCGAGCCTCTTNCACCATCTCACCCAGCATCCCGAGCTCGTTCCGGCGTTCCGGAAGGAGGTCCACTACTTCGATCAGGACGAGGCGTCGTTCGGTGGTCCGACCGGAAACCTCGCCTGGTACCGCTCCCATTTTCCCCTCAAGGCGATGACCCCGTCTCGATCCCTCGTCTACGAAGCGACGCCGAAGTACCTGTGCCATGAGACTTCGGCGAGGCGGATTGCCGAAGTCGTTCCGCACGCCCGGATGGTCCTGACGCTCCGAAATCCATCANATCGTGCGATCTCCCACTACTTTCACACGCCGTCCAACCCGCCCGACCCCGAATCGCTCCATGCGGCGATGTGCGAAGACGTGGACCGCTGCAGATCCCTCGGGANGTCCGACGTGGCGGCTTCCNAACCNATNGACTACACGTCCTACGTCGGGCGCGGGATCTATCGGCCGCAGATCGAACGATTTCTCGAGTACTTCGATCGAACCGACCTGCACGTGATCGAAGGTGAACGATTCTTCGAGGATCCGGGTCCGGTGTTGGCGAACCTGTTCGCCTTTCTCGGCGTTCGATCGGATGTTCCGATCCGGGATCTCGCGGCGCAGAACGTATCGCAGCGTGACCAACTGGTCTGGCCACGGACCCGCGCCGTCCTTGACGAGTTCTTCAGACCGCACAACGAACGGCTCTTCGAATTTCTCGGCACTCGATACGACTGGAACCAGGCNGAGTAGTCACCGCCAACGCCNGAAGAATCACGGTGGCCCGCCCCAGACCACGCGGTTGGGAATTCGCCGCAACGCCGAACCCCCGAATCCGAGCCGATTGCAAAGGACAAGACCGACGACCCGGACCTGCAGGAAACCACCAGTCTGTCAACGTCTGCCAGCGGCACCGCCCCGCCGAAGGAATCCGCGAACGGAAAACCGGCCCGATTCACATCGTGAATCAGGCCGGTGAATCGCTCGTCAGGTCTCGAGTCCGAAACCAGTCGTGGTCAGGCGACCCGCTGTCGCTTGCGACGCAGACCCGCNGCACCCATNGCGAGACCGGCCAGACCACCGANACCNGGNACCGNNNNGGAACCNCCCNGCGGNNGCGACCCCGGCATCGTGATGCTGGTGTTGACGTCNCCGGTGTTGAAGCTCCAGTCCATGATCGTCACATAAGNGCCGTTGGCNACGTTCCNCGCGCTGAAGTCGAACGCCATCTGAACCCAGCCGGCCACNTANGTGCCGNTATCCNNGTTCTGCACGGCGAAGCCCATGTAATTCCCACTTCCCGATTCCCCCTCACCCATCATGTAGGTTCTGGAGCTGGCGCTCCAGTTTATACGTCCGCCGTACCCGTCGTTTGACTGGTCGTAGCCGGCCGCATTCCAGGAAATGACCTGCGCGGCGGAATCCATACCCCAGAATCTCATATTGCCTGCGGGACCACTGTTCAAAGTCCGGTCATTGGTATCAAGCTGCAGCCCCCCGCTCGAAGAGGAAGAGGCCAAGACGAACGCCTGAAACTGCAGATCTGCCGCGGTGAAAGCATCCAGGTGCACAAAACTTGTGGTGCCGCCCTGCAACTGGGCGGTGACGGGGACGTTTCCCGGTGCGGCGTGGGTTTCGGCGGCGATGCCACCGAGGGCGGCGCAAGGAGCCGCGGCAAGCGCGGTGTACGTCTTCAAACGAGCGGTACAGGTCATCATCAAAGTCTCCCAGACGAATTAATTCAGAGGTCGGTTAACCGTCATTTTACGCCAACAGAGACGACGTTACGACAACTTTGCCGAAGAATTCCCGCAGCGGGATTATCGGGGACCATGCCACGACCCTGCCAGCGGAATTCGAGTTCGATACTCCTCGTGGTCAGGCGCCCCGCTGTCGCTTTCGACGCAGACCCGCCGCACCCATCGCGAGACCGGCCAGACCACCGACACCCGGAACCGCTCCGGAGCCACTCGTCGCCGGCAGCATGATCGCCGAGCCGGCGCTGTCGCTACCGAGGTTGAAGTCCCAGCTGTTGATCGTCAGCGTGGCGTAGTTGGCGTTGTGATTGAAGTCGTAATCCACCCAACCGGCCACGTACGTGCCGTTTTCCGCCCGCAACGCGAAACCGAGCTTGAGTCCCGTCCGGGGATCATCCCAGGCTCCATTCGCACCGATCTGATCGTAGCCCGAAATGGAACCGGACCGACCGTATCCGGCGTAGCCCCAATTGGTGGTTTCCGCGCCCGGGGCGTTGTACGAGATCGTCCGGGACGCCGTGCTCTCCTGCCACCATTTCACGTTGCCTGAAATCTTCGCTCTGGCTTCGAGGGTGACCCGGATACCGATGCCCCGGTTGAAATTACTGTAGTGGAAGGCCATGGCCTCGAATTGCAGGCCCGCCGCACTGAACAGGTTCGTCGCACGGGAAGTGGTCGAATACCCGGGCAGCGTGCCGGCGGCCACCGTGATCGGTCCGGTGCCGGGTCCCGCATACGCGTCGACGGTGATGCCGCCGAGGACGGCGCAAGGCGTCGCGGCGAGCGTCGTGTAGGTCTTCAAGCGAGTAGAGGTGGCAATCATCTCTTCATTCTCCTCTTCAGGTTGTGTGGAACGTCTCGGCGAATGCCCCGAAACCGGTCCGAACTTCGAAAAAAACCTCCACGAAAGTAACACAAGAGGCCCCGCATGTCACGCCCCAAGTGCTCCTGCATTCCCGCCGAAGCCCAAAAGACAAGCCCGCGTCCTCTCGGACACGGGCCTTGCTTGAACTCCCCCACTTGGACTCGAACCAAGGACCTAGCGGTTAACAGCCGCTCGCTCTACCAACTGAGCTACAGGGGATCGAAG
>NYSY01000083.1 GCA_002683215.1 Planctomycetaceae bacterium | reverse complement strand
CGCATCGCGCTGGAAGGCGACCCGGACCGCGGTTTCGACATCGAGCGGATCGACGAAGTTCCAGGCGGCCGGGGGAAGCGCCGGAGCGCGGGCGACGTCTTCCGCATCGAAGCGATCTTCGAGCCTCGATTCGGCGATCTCGTCGACGCGGAGGCGATCCGCGGCCGGATCGCTGGAGATGCAGCCGGGTCCGATGGCGATGACGACGATGGACGCCGTGACGACGGCGTGGATTCTGGATGGACGGTGGGATGGATGCATGGGTGATTCCGGACGGACGACGTGACGGCATCCCGATGATCCGGAGGATCTTCGGGAACGGCGAGCTCGTCTGGAATCAGCGTTGGAGCACGATGACGCGACGGAGGTCGCGGGCGGATCGCGTCGGATCATGGCCCGGCGGAGGCTCGCCGCGTTCGGACGCGACGGTGTCCCTGCCCGGGAGATCGTGGATCGCCTCGGCATGAAGAGTCGTCAGTTCGGGCTGGAAGGCGATCTGATCGAAGGCGTCGTCGAGTTCATGATCGACGGTGACCGGCGCCTTCACGCAGCATCCTTCGCAATCGTCGGCGGGCCGATCCGAGCCGGGTTCCGCATCGTCGCTCGGGCAGTGGTTCGCACAGCACGAGCGCAGGATCGGTTCCGGGCCATCGGACACCATCGCCGCCGCGGTATTCAGCACGCAGCAACAGATCGGCATCAGCACCGCGAGGGTCGCGGCGATGACGTTCCGTCCGAGGATGCAGTTGAAGAGGTTCATGCGAGGAAGCGGTTCATGCGGCGAGGTCGGATCGATGATCCGTCGGTCCCTGAGTATATGGATCCGATTCGATCGGGGTTCCACCAAATTCCGCGAGAGCGCGGTCTGAAATCGCGACGCGGCCGCCGGATGAAGCCGAAATCCCGATTCCCGCGTCCGGTACGCCGTTCGAGGAAACCGGGGCCGTCCGAAAACCCGTCACCCACCGGACGTCGGATCCGAGATGGAAAGGGGAGGCAGCGGTTACCTTTTCTCCGAACCGACCCCGATCACGGAGATGACCGCCATGCTGCCCGATCTCGAATACGCCGCGCTTCGCTTCGAAACGTTCGCGGACGAGGTGCTTCGACCGTTGGCGACGCCGGTCGCCGCGCCGCTCGAGATCGCCGTCGCGCAGTTCGAGGACCGCCCTTCGCATGCCGAGATCGCGGGGCTCGACGCGTCGGCGTTCACGCCGGTGCGGACCGGGTGGCGATGGGGGCCGGTCTGGAGCACCGCCTGGTTCCGGCTTCGCGGCCAGATCACCGACGCGATGCGGGGACAGGAGATCCATCTTCGATTCGATGCCGGAACCGAGGCGCTGTTGTGGCGGGACGGTGCGCCGCACCACGGATTCGACTTCAACCGGGACCGCGCGCCGCTGTTCGCATCCGGGGAAGGCGACGGCCCCGTGGACCTGCTGGTCGAGGCGGCCTGCAACCTGCCGCTCGGCGTCTCGACGTTCTGGTGGGACGACCCCGAGGTGCAGGCCCGATGGCGTGAGGAGAAGCCGGGCCGATTGTCCGCGGCGGAGCTGGTGACCTACGACGACGGCGCCTGGCGTTTCGTCCAGGCGTGGGATCTCGCACGACGAACGATGCTGCTTCATGCCGCCGACGTGCCGCGGGCGCAGAAGCTCCAGGCCGGGCTGCGTTCGATTCTGGGAAGGATTCCCGCCCACGACCCGCGGAAGGCGCTCGATACCGAGTTGCCCGCCCTCGAATCGCTGCTCCGGGGCGCGGGCTCGGACGGCGGCACCGGAACCACCTGCGTCGCGGTCGGGCACGCCCACATCGACACCGCCTGGCTGTGGCCGCTCGCGGAGACCCGGCGAAAGTGCCTCCGGACGTTCGCGACGGTCGATCGTCTGATGGAGCGATGTCCCGACTTCCGGTTTCTCTGCAGCCAGGCCCAGCAGTACCGGTGGATCCGGGAGGACTCGCCCGCCCTGTTCGAACGGATCGCCACCCGCGTCCGCGAGGGCCGGTGGGAGCCCGGGGGCGCGATGTGGATCGAACCCGACTGCAACGCGCCGAGCGGCGAGAGCTTCATTCGGCAGATCCTCCATGGCACGGGGTGGTGGGAATCCGCATTCGGGACGGATGCGGCCCAACGGCACCTCTACCTGCCCGACACCTTCGGCTTCCCGGCGTCCCTGCCGCAGATCGTGATCGGTTCCGGCCTCGACACCTTCATCACCAACAAGATCAGCTGGTGCGAGCGGAACCGCTTCCCGCACGTCTCCTTCGACTGGATCGGCATCGACGGCACGCGGGTGCTCACCCATCTGACGCCGGGCCACAACTACAACAGTTCGATCCTGCCCGAGGATCTTCGATTCGCCGAACGGAACGTCTCGTCGCTCGACGAGGCGGCGCTGCCGACCTGGCTCCAGCCCTACGGCTTCGGGGACGGCGGGGGCGGTCCGACCGTGGAACAGATCGAGCGGATCGAATGGATGGCCCGGGGCGTCGAGGGTCTGCCCCGCGTCGAGTTCGGGCGGGCCGACGACTTCTGCGGTCGCCTGCACGAGGACGCGGATCGGCGTCGCGCGGAGGTCGACGGGCCGGCCCGCTGGGACGGCGAGCTCTACCTCGAACTTCACCGTGGAACCTACACCTCGCATCAATGGCTCAAGCAGGCCAACCATCGGGCGGAGTCGGCGCTTCGATCGATCGAACTGCTGGCCTGCGGGGATCCCGCCGCGAGTTCCGAAAGCATCGTCGAGTCCCGAATCCGAATCGACGAGACCTGGAAGACCGTGCTGCTCAACCAGTTCCACGACATCCTTCCCGGCTCCTCGATCAAGGCGGTATATGACGACGCGCGGGTGCAGATGGACGAGGTCGCCGAAACCTGTGGCGAGGCGCTCGACGACGGCCTCGCGGGCTGGGCCGCGGCGCTCGACGCGACGGGGCTCGATGCACCGGTCCTGATCTACAACCCGGCGAGCACCCCGCGGGGCGGCATCGTCGACGTGGACGGCGAACTGCTTCCGGTGACGCCGATCCCCGCGGTGTCCGCGGTGCTGGCGGACGCGATGCACCTGCACGCGGTGTCGCCGGTCGAGGTGGACGGCGACACGCTCCGGAACGGCCGCGTCGAGGCGACGTTCGACGAGGTCGGTCGCGTGGTCGCGCTCCGGCGGTCGGGGGGCGAGACGATCAACGCGGTGGACTCGGACGGCGTGGTTCCGATGAATCGATTCCGGCTCTACGAGGATCGACCGCGGCGGTGGGAGGCGTGGGACGTCGACCGGGACTATCACGAGAAGTTCGAAGAGGTGGTGACGCCCGCGGAGCGTCGCGCGACGATCGAGTCCGGGCCGCTGCGAGGCGCGATCGAGTTCGAGCACGCGATCGGTCGTTCGAGCCGGCTGGTGGTCCGGTACGTGCTCGACGCCGACTCGGATCGGCTCGACGTGAACCTGCTGGTCGACTGGCGGGAGGATCACACGCTGCTCCGGGCGGAATTCCCGACCTGCATCCGAACGCGATCCGCGACCTACGGGATCCAGTTCGGCGAACTCGAACGGGCGACCCACCGGAACACCAGTTGGGAGCAGGCGCGATTCGAGGTTCCCGGGCGCCGCTGGATGGATCTCTCCCGGCCGGGGCTCGGGCTCGCGGTGCTCGACGCGGGCATCGTGGGTCGGAACGCGTGCGAAGGCGTGCTCGGACTGAGCCTGCTGCGGGCGCCGAAGTTCCCCGATCCCACCTGCGACCGCGGGACGCATCGGCTTCGGTACGCACTGATGCCGCACGAGGGTGATCGGCGGACCGCGGGCGTCGCGGGGGTCGATGCGGAAGCGGAGGCGTTCGCGGAGCCCCTGGTGGTCCGGCGGCTGAAGTCGGGCGAGGCCTCCGCGGGCGGCGTCGATCGGATTCGCCCGATCGACCTCGAAGTCACCGGCGCGGCCGCGGTCGAGATCGTCGCGCTGAAGCCGGCCGAGGACGGCGACGGCGTGGTGCTGCGAATCGTCGAGAAGCATGGCGGCTCGGGGACGGCGACGATCCGCATGCCCGGATGGGCCGAACCCACCGCAGTCGATCTGCGGGAGCGGCCGGTCGCGTCCGAACCTCGCTTCGAGACGCACGCGGACGGTGGATTCGCGGTGCCGTTGCGGCCGTTCGGGATCGAGTCGATCAGGCTTCGGCGGTCCTGAGCCCCGTCGTCCACGGGGAAGGCAACGCGGCATCGGGTCCGCATGGCACGGTCAGGTGTGGTGGATGACCGTTCACGATCCGCATCACCCTCCGCAATCCGGCTACCGTCGTCCCCGGAGGCCGCATGCAAGACGAAACGATCCTCTGGTTCGACTTCGAGACCTTCGGTTCCCTTCCACGTCCGTGGGACGGCGGCCGATCGGGTCCCTATCCGAGACGGGACCGCCCCTCCCAGTTCGGGGCGATTCGGACCACCCTCGAGCTCGAGGTGGTGGGCGATCCGATCGAACTGCACTGCCGTCCGTCGGTGGAGGAACCGCCGTCGATCGGCGCGTGCCGCGTGACGGGGATCATTCCACAGGACACGTCGGGCGGGCTCGAAGAGGCTCGGTTCATCGAATCCGTGCTGGAGATCCTCTCGGCGCCCGGGACGACTTCGACGGGTTGGAACAGCCTCGGCTACGACGATGAGATCGTTCGTTTTGCCGCGTGGCGAAATCTTCTGCCACCGTATGAGCGGGAGTACAAGCGGGACAACGCCCGATTCGACCTGCTGGTCGCGTTCCGCTTCGCCTGGGCGACCGGTCGACGCGACGGAATCGAGTGGCCGGCCTACGAGGACGGTTCGGTCTCGCTCTCCCTGGGCGACCTCGCGGCCGCGAATGGAATCGAGGATCACGCCGCGACGGCGCACGATGCCCTCGCCGATGTCCGGGCGACCATCGAACTCGCGCGGCTGCTCCGGCGGGCGCAGCCGAAACTCTGGGACTACGCCTTCGGGCTTCGTCGCAAGAAGGCCGTTTCGAACGTGGTCGACGCGGAAGGCAGTCCCTTTCTTCTCTGCGATCGAGGCATCGGGGCCGCCCGCGGGCATGCGACGATCGCGGTGACCATCGACAAACTCGACAGCAACGGGCGTCTGGTGCTCGACCTGCACGGCGATCCCGCCGAGATCCTCGAGCTGGAACCCCGACAACTGCACGCGCGATTCCATCGCCTCGATCCCGACCTGCCGAGGGTGCCGGTCCGCCGGGTCCGGACCAACAAGCTCCCCATGGTGACGGAGGAGAAGTGGTTGAAGGCGCTGGATCCCGAGGTCTGGGCGGGGATCGGGATCGATCAGGAGCTCGTCGACTCGAGGATGGCCTTCGTGCGGGAGCACCATGTCCGGATCCGCGAGTGCCTCCGGCTCGTGGCGGATGAACCGCCGGAGACGGAGAACGTCGATCCCGAGGAACTGCTCTACGCGGGATTCCCCGCCGACGGTGATTCGTACGCGATGCGCACCGCACGCGATGGCGGCCCCGAGGCGCTTCGGCGATTCAGCCGGACCGCCGGTGACGAGCGGCTCGCCGAGCTGGCGTTCCGCTACCTCGCCCGGACGCATCCGGATGCCCTGGATGCGGAAGAGCAGGCACGTTGGACGCTTCATCTCCGGGATCGGCTGCTCGCGCCCGGGGGCGGCGAGACGCCGCGGGGGTTCGAATCCCTGGCCGCGATCCAGGCCGCCCGGGACGAAGGTGCGGACGCCCGCATCACCGACGCGGTCGAGGCGTGGACCCGCGGGCTGGCGAGAGCCGTCGACGTCGAACTCCCGGCCGGGACCTGACCATTCGACGGAGGCGGCGGCGAGTACGATTGCGTCGTGCATCTCTCGACCCTCGACTGGTCCATCCTCGGCGGTTGCTTCACGGTCCTCGTCGTGGCGGCGGTCGCGACCAATCGATACGCCCGGTCGGTCTCGGGGTTCCTGGCCGCGGATCGATGCGCGGGCCGGTACCTGATCGCGGTGAGCTACGGGATGGCCCAGCTCGGGGTCATCTCCCTGGTCTGGTTCTGGCAGCAGTACTACAAGGTCGGCTTCACCAGCATCTGGTGGGGGTTCATGGAGAACCCCGCGATGATCCTCATCGCGCTCTCGGGCTGGGTGGTCTATCGATTCCGCCAGACCCGCGCCCTGACCATGGCGCAGTTCTTCGAGATCCGGTACTCGCGACGGTTCCGGGTCTTCGCCGGGCTNGTCGCGTTCCTCTCNGGNATCATCAACTACGGNATCTTCCCNGCGGTGGCGGCCCGTTTCTTCATCGCCTTGTGCGGGCTTCCCCTGGTGACCGCGGTCGGNCCCTGGGAGGTCCCCACCTTCGCNNTGCTGATGGCGGTCATGCTCGTCACCGCGNTGTTCTTCGTGTTTCTGGGGGGCCAGGTCGCGGTCATCGTCACGGACTTCCTCCAGGGCACCTTCGGGCAGCTTGTCTTTCTCGCGGTGATGTTGTTCCTGCTCGCGACGTATTCGTGGTCCGAGATCGGGGAGACGCTCCTCGCCGCGCCCGAAGGCCAGTCGATGGTGAACCCGTTCGACCTCGGGCAGGAGGCGGACTTCAACGCGTTCTACTGGGTGATCAGCGTGGTCGTGCTGTTCTACGGGATGCTCGGCTGGCAGGGGACCTCCGGTTACAACGCCGCGGCGATCGACGCCCACGAGGCGAAGATGGCGAACATCCTGAACGGTTGGCGGTTCCGGGTGCTCCTTCTGATCACGCTGGTGCTTCCGATCTGCATCCGCGTCGTGATGAACAGCCCCGACCATGCGTCGGACGCCGCCGCCATCGAGGCGATCATCGCGGCGCAACCGCTGGACGGCGCGAATCCCGAGGTGTTCGCCGCGGAGGTCCGGACGCCGGCCGCGGCGAGCGTGATGCTCCCCTCCGGACTGCTCGGACTCTTCGCGGCGGCGCTGCTCGGGGCCTTCATCTCGACCAACGACACCTACCTGCATTCCTGGGGTTCGATCTTCATCCAGGACGTGGTGCTTCCGTTCCGCAGACGTCCGCTCTCGCCGCGGGCCCATCTCTGGCTCCTGCGGGCCTCGATCCTCGGGGTCGCGATCTTCGCCTTCGTCTTCAGCCTGCTCTACACGCCGAACCAGTACGTCGCGATGTTCCTCGCCCTCACCGGCGCGATCTTCGTGGGTGGTGCGGGCAGCGCCATCATCGGTGGCCTGTACTGGCGCCGGGGAACCACCGCCGGCGCCTGGACCGCGATGATCGCGGGCATGACCCTCGCGGGGGGCGGGGTGATACTGAAGCAGCTGCCACAGGCCCTGGTCCACCCCGGGGAGATCGTGACGTTCGTCTCCGACTCGCTCGAGGACGGCCGGATCGACGTCCTGCTGCCCGCGAACGCCGCGACCGGCACCAGCATCGACGTGCCGGAGGCGGGCATCCGGATGCGGATCGACGACCTGGCCGCGGGAGACGGTGACCTCGCGGCGACCGCGGCGATCGCGATCGTCGACCCCGCCGATGAACGCGAACTCGGTCGATTCCGGGTGGTGGCCGACGGGTCCACGATGACCGGGGTCGGGGCGGATGGTTCGGCGCTGTCCTGCGAACTGCGGGGCGGTTCGACCGGCTTCGCCGGCATCCTCCTGCGATCGATCGGATTCATCCGCGACGTCAACGGCCAGATCCTGACCTTCTGTTCGATCGGGTTGTCGATCGTCCTCTACGTCGTCGTGTCCTGGTGCACCTGCCGGGAGCCGTTCGACCTCGATCGGATGCTCCATCGTGATTCGAAGCAGCCGCCGGGCGAGGGCGAGCCCCGGACACGGTGGTGGGAGCGCCTGGGGTTCGGTCGCGAGATGACGCGGTGGGATCGCATCATCACCGCGGTGACGATCTCCTGGCCGATCCTCTTCACGCTGGTGTTCATCGCCGGCATGCTTCGTCATCTGTTCGCCGAACCGCTCGGTCTGGAGCCGATCTCCGACGCGGCCTGGCTGGAGGCGTGGGGCTGGTGGCTCTGGTGCGCCATCGGGACCGCGATGGTGGTCACCGCCTGGTTCACGATCGGCGGCCTGCGTGATCTCGTTCGGATGTTCCGCCTGATGGGGGAGGTCCAGGCGAACGAACTCGACGATGGTCGGGTGATCGACCACCGAAATGCCGACGAAACCCCGGGGCCGACCGAAGCGAGGGGAATGGACGATCATGCGTGACATTCGTGCCTTGAACGATGCGTGGCGGGTTCGCCGCGAAGGCGGCCCCGACTGTCCGATCGAACTTCCGGCGGAGGGCCTCGACGCGGTGGTTCCGGGATGCGTGCACCTCGATCTGATCCGGCTCGGTCTGCTGGCGCACCCGGATGTCGGCGAGGGCGAGGCCGAACAGGCGTGGATCGGTCGCACCGACTGGACCTGGACGCGTTCCCTCGGTCCCGCCGATCGAATCGACGCGGATGGGGATGCGGACGTGGTCTGCGAGATCGTCTTCGATTCGATCGACACCGTCGGCGAGGTCCGACTCGGCGGTGAGATCCTCGGTCTCGTCGAGAATCAGTTCCAGGCCCACCGATTCCGCGTTCCCGCCGACGCGTTCGCGGCGCAGCGCACGCTCGAGGTGGCCCTGCGTGGACCCGTGACGGAACTCGAACGGCGGGTCCAGACGTACGGTGATCGGCCGGTGAACGCGGACGGCGACTGGGGCGTGTATTCGTATCTGCGAAAGGCGGCCTGCAGCTTCGGCTGGGACTGGGGGCCGAAGTGCCCGAGTCTCGGCCTCCCCGGCGAGGTCCGGCTGGAGCGATGGCGCGACGCCCGCATCGACGCGGTGCGTCCGCTGGTGATCACCTGCAACGACCGGCTCGCGATCGTCGAGGTGCTGGTCGACGTGGTCCGCGATCCCGCGACTTCGGAGAACGGTGATCTGCGGGCGACCGCCCGGCTCGAAGCCCCGGACGGACGGGTCTTCGAGGTGGAAGGCGTCGCGGTTCCCGAGGCGGATCACATCCGCATGCGGATCGAGGTTCCGGATCCCCAGCGCTGGTGGCCCCGGGGTCGGGGTGGACAGCCGCTCCACGACCTCGAGGTCGGCCTGCACCGAGGTGACGTCCCGCTCGACTCGGAGCGCCGGCGGATCGGACTGCGGATCGTCGCCCTCGACACCGCACGCGATCCGGAAGGGTCTCGATTCAGAGTCGTGGTGAACGGCGAGCCGATGTTCTGTCGCGGCGCGAACTGGATACCCGAGGGGTTGTTCCCCGGAACCGCGGCCGACGAGGTCGTGATCGCCCGGATCGATCAGGCGGTCGAGGCGAACTTCGACATGCTCCGGGTCTGGGGAGGTGGGGTCTACGAATCCCACGCCTTCTACGACGCGTGCGATGAACGAGGCATCATGGTCTGGCAGGACTTCATGTTCGCCTGCGCGACCTATCCGGAGGAACCGCCGTATCCCGACCTGATCGAACGCGAGGCGAGGTTCCAGATCGGTCGGCTCGCCGCCCATCCTTCGATCGTCCTCTGGTGCGGCGGAAACGAGAACGTGCTGGCGTGGCGGAACTGGGGGTGGAAGGAACGAATGGACCCCACCCAGCGCTGGGGTCGCCGCTATTTCACCGAGCTGCTGCCTCGAGTCGCCGCCGAACTCGATCCGTCCCGTCCATTCCTTCCGGACAGTCCGTGGTCGGGTTCGGTGGAGGCGGACCCCAACGATCCCGACCACGGTGATCGCCACACCTGGGATCTCAAGCTCGAGGAAGTGCGGGAGATGATCCCGCGCTTCGTGAGTGAATTCGGGCACCAGGCGCCGCCGGCGCGGCGCACCATGGAGGCCGCGATCGGTGCGGCGTCGTTTGCAAGTGAATCACCCGACGCGATGTCCGCCTTCGCGGGTCGGCAGCGCGGATGGGGGGGCGACCAGGCGCAGTACGACCGATGGATGGACGACTGGTTCCTGCCGGCTTCGGATCTCGACGGAAGGATCTGGCGCATGCAGCTGCTTCAGGCGCGTGCGACGACCTTCACCTACGAATGGTTGCGTCTCCACTCGAATCGCTGCGGTGGTGCGCTGATCTGGCAGTTGAACGACGCCTGGACCGGACACTCGTGGTCGCTGATCGACGTCGCGGGTCGTCCGAAGGCGGCGTGGTGGGCCGCCCGAGCGGCCTGTGCGCCACGACTGCTTGCATTCTCCGTCGGCGAGGCGGGCATCGAGATCGCCGCGGTCAACGACACCGACGAAGCATGGGGTGCCGCGGCTCCGGGCTGCATCCGAATCCGTCGGGTCGACATGGCGGGTGTCGATCTGGCTGCCGCGGCGCTCGAGCTCGAGGTTCCGCCGCGCGGCGCCCGAGCCACGGCGCTCCTGCCCGATCTCGTGATTCCCGCGGATCCCTCTTCGGAACTCCTGGTCGCCGAGTTCGACGGCCATCGCGCCTTCTGGTTCTACGGCAAGGACGCCTGGTTGTCGCTGCCGAGTCCGGCGTTCGATGTCCGAATCGAGCGTGCTGCGGCGAATGAGTTCGAAGTGGAGATCACGGCGCGGACGATTCTGCGTGATCTGCATCTCGACGAAGGGGCGCTGGGCGACGATGCGAGGGTCGATGCGAACCTGCGGTCGGTGCTTCCCGGCGAGATCGTGACGTCACGGGTCCGCGGGGTCTCGGCGCTCGTGGAGGATGATCTGCGGCGGCCCGGCGTGCTTCGTACCGCCAACGACTGCGGGCCCGCGGGCGAAGGTCGCGACGCATGATTCGTCGAGAAACCAAGGAAAAACACAAGGAAGGTGGGAGCAGCATCGCTGCGCAATCATTGCGGATGCCGATGGTCACCGCGGCCGGTGATGGTCGAGCCCGCCGGAAGTCGAAAACGCCTTTTTTCGGCCCGAAAGAGCGGATAAATCGCAACGCCTCGCCGTGGCGTTCTCGAAAAATCCCATGATTACTCGAATGAGGTGAGCCTGGACCGAGTTGTTCGAGTGTCCGGCTTCTCGTGGTTTCGCGGTTCGGTCCGGGAAAAGACTGAAGAAAAACCACATACGAGCCGAACAAAGAAACGTCCGGGCCGTAGTTTGGGGGTCAGGACCATGCGGGAATCCGCCGCGGCGGACGACCGACGATTCGAACCGTCATCTCTTTCTCCTCCTGCCACCTCGGGGCCTACCGGCGCCGGGGTGGTTGTTTTTGCGTCGCTCCCTTTCCGGGCGAAGCGTCGATCGGCCGGCGCGATGCGAAAGCCCTCTTCGATCACACCGTGTTCGGCGAGCCGGATTCGTGACCGATCGGCGCTCGTCCGACCGACCGCCTCGGTCGCGTCGGAAGAAAGGAAGGTCGGAGCCGAAATCCGGGATCCATCGTCTAAGGTCGAGCGGGGCCGGGATCGAGGCGATGCACGATGAAGATGCGCGACGTCGCATTCACGATGCGAAGCGAAGACTCCGTTCACGACGCATCGATGAACTACATCTCGAGGCGAGACGCACGGGTGGAACGGACGACCGTCGCTTCTGGTCGCTCGCGTACGACCTGAATCATGCGCCCTGGACGACCAATCTCGAGCAGCTCCGGGAGATCGGCATCGATCCACCGATGCCGGAAGCCGTCGATGACGAGGAGATCGGTGCGGTCCTCGACGCGGTGATCGAAGGACTCGCGGTGCTGCAGGTGTTTCTGCTTCACACCGACCATCTCGACGACCGCGAGTGTTACCGCCGGTTGCGGCTCGACGTGCTTCACGATCGCGTCCGCGACGTGCCGCCGGCGACGGGCTCGCGGGAGTGGATCGATCTGGCGGGCGGTACCGATCGCAGCGCCCACCTCGCAGTGCACGCGACGGACGCGGAGCGTGCTTCCCTCGAAGCGGCGGGCGTGATCGTCCCCCCGCGGATGCGACGACTCGCCGATCGTGATCGTCTTCTTCCCCGGCCCTCGTCGAACTGAAGGGAGGGTCAGTCCCCGGAAGATCGGGCCAACGACGCCGGCCGATCGACGGGCAGGCCGGTGGCCGCATCGATGGAGAGGTCGGCACCGGTCGACGTCATCCAGGCGTCGAGGTCGAGGAGCAGACGATCGACCACCTCGGGGTGGTCGGCGGCGAGATCGTGCGTCTCCCCGAGATCGGATCGGAGGTCGTACAGCTCCACCCGCGGGCCGTCGTGGAAGAACAGGAGTTTCCACCGGTCACGGCGGTAGGAGGTGAAGGGTTCGATCCCGGGGCCGCGGGCGCCCCACTGGTGGGGCATGTGCCAGGCGAGGCCGCGGTCGCGGGGTGGCCCGGAGGCGTCGTCGCCACGAAGCAGTCCCGAGATCGAGACGCCATCGACCGAGGTTTCGTGGGCTGAGGGCATTCCGACGCCCGCGAGGTCGAGCACCGTGGGAAAGAGATCGATGACCGTGACCGGGGTGGTGATCCGGCGACCGTCCGCGTGGATGCCGCTGGACGCAGGACCGGCGACCACCATGGGGACCCGCACGCCGCCTTCGTACGCCGACCCCTTCCCGCTGCGAAGCGGGGCGTTGTGCACGTGCGGTGCGCCCCCTCTGGCATGGGCGGAGAGTCCGCCGTTGTCGCTGGTGAACACCACGATGGTCCGATCCGCGAGATCGAGTTCGTCGAGGGTCTCGAGAATGCGGCCGAGGGCTGCGTCCGTCGATTCGATCATCGTCGCGTACGCCGCTTCCTTCGGATCGAGATCCCGATAGGCGTCGAGGTGGCGGTGGTTCGGCATGATCGGGGCGTGCACGGCATAGGGCGCGAAGTGGAGGAAGAACGGGCGATCGTCGGTGCCGGTCCGTCGGATCTCTTCGACGGCCTTCTCGGCGAGGACTTCGGTGAGGTAGACGTCCTTGCCATGGTGGGCTTCCAGCCCGGGCACGTCCCAGACGCTGGGGCCCGTCCGTCCCTGCCGCTTCCGGGCGGCGAAGTCGTGGATGCCGTAGAAGCTGCCGGGACCGCCGGCCGCGTGCCCGGCGATGTTCGTCTCGAATCCCAGTCGCTGGGGATCGGCCCCACTGGTGCCGATCGCGCCGAAGTGCGCCTTGCCGATGTGGATCGTTCGATATCCGGAATCCCGCAGAAGCCCCGGAAGCGTCACGTCGTCCTCGGCGAGTCCCTCCAGACGCCAGTCCGGTCGTCGAAGTCGAGGGTGCGCGGTCGAGGTGTCTCGATCGGCGTGCAGCGTCCAGTAGGTGATTCCCGAACGGGCGGGGTGCCGCCCCGTCATGAAGGCGGCGCGGGTCGGGGTGCAGACCGGACTGGCCGCGTAGGCATCGGTGAACACCACGCCGCGTTCCGCCAGTCGTTCGAGATTGGGGGTCCGGTATCGCCGATTGAAACGCGTGGTCTCGGGCCCGAGCGGAATCGCGACGTCCTGCCATCCGAGATCGTCCACCATGACGACGACGATGTTGGGAGGTGGGGCGAGGTCGGCCGCGAGACCGGAACCCGTGAGGGCCGCCGTGATTCCGAAGCAGCCGATCCGGAGTCGTGCGGTGATGCCGCGGAGACGTGGACGGCCGGCGGGTTGTCGGGTGGTGCGCTTCATATGTACGAAGGCTAACCGTCGCTTCCGGCTCCGGCTTCCGTCCGAGTCCCGAATCGGCCGGATGAACCCGCCCACATCGGCGAAAAACGACGGTTCGAAAGGACGAGGATCGCGGGCGTTTGACCACACGGGCTCCGCCTCATTATCTTCCGCCACCGCCGCATCGATTCGATGCGGCAAACCACTTTTCCGGGAAACCCGATATGTCGAATGTGAGAACCGTCGTTCCAGAACAGGCCGCGACCGATGCGGACACCGCTTCAACCACCACGGATGCCGCGGCGGTGCCGTCCGCGGGTGAGATCACCCAGTGGGCTTCGGAGGCGACGAGCCAGCTGATCGACCTCGGGGTCGCCTACGCCCCGCGACTTGGCCTCGCACTGCTCGTCCTGATCGTCGGTTGGATCGTGATCGGCATCCTGCGCCGGGGCATCAACCGGATCCTGTCGATGAGGAGCATCGACCCGACGGTCGGCAACTTCCTGGGCAGCGTCGCGGCGATCGCCCTGAAGGTCATGCTGCTGCTGTCGGTCGCGGGCATGGTCGGTGTCGAGGTCACGTCCTTCATCGCCATTCTGTCCGCCGCCACGTTGGCGATCGGCATGGCGTTGAAGGGGACCCTCTCGAACTTCGCGGGTGGCGTGAGCGTCATGATCTTCAGGCCCTACAAGGTCGGTGACTTCATCGAGGGCGGTGGTCACAGTGGAAGCGTGAAGGCGATCCAGATCTTCAACACCGTGCTCACCACCGGTGACAATCGCACCATCATCATCCCCAACAACGCGATCGCCACCGGTTCGCTGGTCAACTTCTCGACCCAGTCGACGCGACGGGTCCAGATCGACGTCGGCATCGGCTACGAGGACGACATCGACAAGGCACGCGACATCGTCATGAACCTGCTCGCCGCGGACGGGCGGATCCACACCGATCCGGAACCGATGGTGGTGGTCGGGGCGCTGGGTGCGAGTTCGGTCGACCTGGTCATTCGATTCTGGGTTGATGCGGCCAACTTCTGGCCGACGACCTTCGACTACAACGAGCGGATCAAGAAGGCGTTCGACGCCTCCGGCGTGAACATTCCGTATCCGCAGCAGGTCGTCCGGTACGTCGGTGGTCCTGCGGGCGAGTCGGCCTGATCGTCATCGAACGCTTCGCGGTGCGGCACGCACCCGGTCGAGGATCGCCTGCAGTCGGGCGACCTCGGCCGGGTTTTTCTTCGCGAGGTTCGTGGTCTCGCCGGGATCCGTCGCGAGGTCGTAGAGCTGCACCGTCGGGCCGGTCTCCGGCGGAGACGCCCGCCGGGGAGCGGTGAAGCCGCCGCTGCCGAGGCCTTCGATGAGTTTCCAGTCGCCGACCCGGATCGCGAACATGCCGTCGAGACTGTGGTGAACGATGCCTTCGCGGGCCTCGAGCCCGCGGGCGTCGCCGGCCTTCAACATCGGAACCAGATCCACCGAATCCTCGCCGCCGAGATCGGCGGCGTCCACGGTCCGACGCACGCCGTCTTGTTCGGCGACGGCGAGGCTCGTGGCGTAGAGATCGGTCAGGCAGATCGTCTCGCCTCGAATCGTGGATTGATCGACGACGCCGGGCCATCGCACCAGGAACGGGACGCGGTGCCCGGCCTCGTGAATGTCGGCCTTCTGACCACGCCAAGCGAGATTGGATGCGTGTCCCCAGCGTTCCACGTCGGCCAGTGGCCAGTGGGCGCCGTTGTCACTGGTGAAGACCAGCAGGGTGTTCGATCCCAGACCGCTCGCATCGAGGGCCGCGACGAGGCGTCCCACTTCGGCGTCGATCTGGTTGACGAAGTCACCGTAGTGCCCCGCGCCGCTCGATCCCTGCCACCGCTCGCCCGGAAGCCACGGGGTGTGCGGGGCGCTCAGGCACAGTTCGAGGAAGAGGGGGCGGCCCGGACGTTCCACCGTGTGCCGATCGATGATCCGGATCGACTCGTCGATCGACTTCGGAAGCACGTCCTGGTGTTCGAAACCTTCGGCGATCGGGCCCGACCGCCAGAATCCGCCGCCGTTCCGACGCCGATGTTCGGAGCCTTCGATGGTGGTGCTCGGCGGTGGGTCGCCGACACCGTCGCGGAACCAGCAGTACGGCGGGATGTCGAGGGAGCTGGGAATGCCGACGCTCTCGTCGAAGCCGACGGTGTGCGGGCCGGCGTCGATCGGGCCGGCCCAGTCCGTCGGTTTCTCCGAGCCAAGTCCGAGGTGCCACTTGCCCACGAAGGCGGTGTGGTAGCCGGCGGCCTGCAGTTCACTCGCGATGGTCGGCCGATCCGGTTCGAGGAGCAGGGGATCGTCGGTCCACAGCACGCCGGACTTCAGCGAGCTTCGCCAGCAGTAGCGGCCGGTGAGGATTCCGTACCGGGTCGGGGAACAGACGGCGCTCGGCGAGTGGGCGTCGGTGAACCGTGCCCCGGACCGGGCGAGGCGATCGAGGTTCGGGGTGTTGGTCGCGGCGTCGGGGTTGTAGCAGCCCAGATCTCCGATTCCGAGGTCGTCCGCGACGATGATCACGATGTTCGGGGGGCTCGGCGCGGCGGGGGTGACCGGCGTCGGAGCCCGACAACCGGTGAGGAGGGCGGCGGAGAGCACCACGGAGATTCGCGGAAAGTTCATGCGTCGACCCTACCACGAGAATCGGTGATCCCGTAACTTCCCCTACTTTGATCCTCGCCACGGAGCCCCCATGAATCTCGATCACTACGTCACGCTCGGTCGTTCAGGTCTTCGCGTCTCGCCCTTCTGTCTCGGCTGCATGACCTTCGGCGACGAATGGAAGGCGGTGGGGACCCACGAAGCCGAGAGCCTCGACGTGCTCGCGGCGTACCTCGACGCGGGGGGCAACTTCCTCGACACCGCGAACGTCTACACCATGGGGCACAGCGAGGCGATCATCGGGGACTACTTCGCCGGTTCCCCGACCGTGGCCCGTGACCGCGTGGTCATTGCGACGAAGTTCTGCGGAAACATGCACCCCGGGGATCCCAACGGCGGGGGCGCGGGACGCAAGGCGATCATGCACCAGCTGGAGGATTCGCTTCGGCGACTGCGCACCGATCACATCGATCTCTACTGGTGCCACTTCCGTGATCCGCACACGCCGATCGAGGAGACGATGCGGACGCTCGACGATCTCGTGACCAGCGGCAAGGTGCGATACATCGGGCTCAGCGACACGCCGGCGTGGTTGGTGGTCCAGGCCCAGTACGAAGCCATGCTTCGCGGTTGGAACCCGCTTTGCGCGCTGCAGATCGAATACAGCCTCGCGCAACGCACCGTCGAAGCCGACCTCATGCCGATGGCCAGGGCTCACGACCTTGGCGTCACGCCGTGGAGCCCGCTGCGGGCGGGCATCCTCTCTGGAAAGTACCGCCGCGATCAACGCCCGGAAGTTGGCACCACCCGGGTCGCGGAGGAGAGTCCGCATTTGAACGATCGGAACTACACGATCATCGAGACCCTCGTCTCGGTCGCGGATGAGCTCGACGCCTCGCCCGCGCAGGTGGCGCTTCGATGGGTGCAGGATCGTGCGGGGGTCGCGAGCACGATCATCGGAGCCCGGCGCAAGGATCAGTTGATGGACAATCTGGGCGCGCTGGCGTTGAAGTTGACGGCCGAGCAGACCGCTCGTCTCGACGAGGTCTCCGCGCCGACGCTTCCCTTCCCGCACGAGTTCCTCGGATTCGCGGCGAACGCCATCCGGGGCGGCGAGACCGTCGACGGTGCGTCCGGCGCCCGGCCGGAGTTCCTGCCGGCGTCCGACGAGCAGCGTTGGTGAGCCTCGCGACGATCCGTTGAACGAACGAGCCGTCACCCGCATGCTGCGAGGACGGCTCGTCCGCCATCAGGAGAGATTCGGTCGGGTGGTGCGGCTCAGCATCCACCCCAGTTCGCCATGAGGATCCCGAAGTCCTTGCCGTCGACCCTGCCGTCGCCGTTCAGGTCGGCGTTGCAGGTGTCGTCGGTGCAGTCGCCCCAGGCGGCGAACAACAGGCCCTGGTCGCCGCCGTCCACCACGCCGTTTCCGTCGAGGTCGCCGGTGCAGGCGGTGCAGCTGGCGAACGCCTGGCCGACGCAGATCTCGTCCCACGCGTCTTCGCAGCAGAAGGGATCGGCTTCGCAGACCAGATCGCAGCAGGTCGAATCGTCGCAGGAGGGGGTCTGCTTGGCGGCGAGGCAGTCGCCCGCCGCGGGATCGCCGCAGTCCGGAAGCGTCGAGAGCATGATCGAGGCGAAGGTCGTCATCTCGCCGCCGTCGGGGCCTATCTCCACGCCGTGGACGTCGGCGACGGCGTCGAAGGTGAATCGGTACCGACCAGGTCGCAGCAGGCCGGTCTCCACGTACTCGGACGCAGCCTGCTCGCCGGAAACGCCGGCGTGCGACCAGTCGAAGACGGTTGCAAGCGTGGCCCCCGTCGAGTCGATCCGCTCGAGGATGGCGGAGCCGACGACCTCGCCCGCGTCCATGGAGAACATTCCGTGGAAGTTCGCGTCCGCCTGCAGGCTTCCGGTTCGATCGACTTCGAAGGTCGCGACCACATCGCTTCGAGTCAGGCTGTAGGTGCCGCCGTATTCATTCGTCCGTGCGGAGACGAACCCACCGATGTAGTCGGCATCGACCCGCGTCCACTGCCAGGCTTCGCCGTCGCTTCCGGCGTCGCTGCCGTAGCCGGCGTCGTACCACATGCCGGTGTCCTCGTTCACGACGTAGTGGGGGGTGGTGCCGAGCAGGGGGTTCGCGATGTCGACCTGGTTGCGTCGGTACGAGGAGAGTTCCTGGAACTGCGCGACCGAATCGACGGCGGTGGCGACGCCGGTGGCGAGGAGGAGGCTGGTGGCTCCGGTGATGGTCGTGAGCGGCTTCATGGGGGTTCCTTCCTTCGTGAATTCCGGGTGAACACCTGCCGGTAGGCGGTGAGCGGTGGGGTGTGACACGATTCGTGGGGAGGAACTGGAATTTCCGCCTATATTCGATCCCATGGATCGAGAAACGCTGATTCAGGCCATCACGGGGCTGGTGACCGCCGATCCTCGGATCGAGGTCGCCTGGCTGGGCGGCGCGGATGCCACCGGCAGGGTCGATGCACGAAGCGACCTCGACCTGATGCTGGCCGTGGAGTCCGAGGATCGGGAGGTGGTCATCGAGGCTTTCGAGGAGGCGTTCGACCGTGTGGTCGGCATCCGCCATCGGCATCGATTCGTGGAACCGCACTGGTCTGGCTTCGACCAGGCGATCTACCTGGGGCGGGGCCTCTCGGACGATCTCGCGATCGATCTCACCATCGTCCCGACCGACACCCCACTCGAGCGTCGCCTGCTCGAAGTGGACCGCCACGGTGAGGCCGTGGTGCTCGTCGACCGCCGGGGCTGGTTCGATCGACCGACCCGAAGCGACGTCGACCGCCAGGTCGCCGGGATCGACCGAAGGCTCGCCCGGATCCGTGGGCTTCATCCGTTCTTCGTCTCGATCGTCCGGAAGGGCATCGATCGCGGCCGTGACCTCGAAGCACTCGACGGATACCGGGCCAAGCTGCTCGCACCACTATGCGATCTCATGCGGATCGAGCACGATCCGGCTCGATTCGATTTCGCGTTTCGCTACCTCGACCGTGATCTGCCGGCGGACGAGCGGGCCCTGCTCGAACGGCTCGCCTTCGTACCCGACGCGTCAGGCCTCCCGCGTCGAGTCGACCGTTGCCAGGCCGAGATCGAACGACGGCTCGAACGCCTCACCGCCGCCCGCCGGGCTGCCGTTCAAGAAGCAGTCGCCTCGGCGAAGCCTTCGGGCCGTAGGTGATTCCGAAGCGTTCCCGGGCGACGGTCGAGATCAGTTCGACCACCTCCGCCGGATCGTCGACGATCTGCAGACGATCGGGATCGTCCGCCGAGATCGTGCCTTCGCGGATCATCCGATCGCGAAGGAAGTCGATCATCGGACTCCAGAATTCGCGGCCCATGAGCACGATCGGGAAATCCACGACCTTCCCGGTCTGCACCAGGGTCGCGATCTCGAAGAGCTCGTCGAGGGTTCCGAATCCACCGGGCATCACCACGAAGGCGTAGGAGTACTTGACCAGCATCACCTTCCGGACGAAGAAGTAGTGGAAGGGGATTTCGAGATCGAGGTACGGATTCGAGGTCTGTTCGTGCGGCAGTTCGATGGTCGCGGCGATCGACCGGCCGCCGACGTCCCTGGCGCCTCGATTCGCGGCTTCCATGATCCCGGGACCGCCGCCGGTCATGATCGTGAAGCCCGCCTTCGCGATCAGGGCGGAGGTCTCGCGGGCGAGCTGATAGTGGGGATTGTCCTCGGTGAAGCGGGCGGATCCGAACACCGTCACACAGGGGCCGACGAAGTGGAGCCGGCGGAAGCCGCGCAGGAACTCGTTCGCGATTCGAAGAATACGGCCGAATTCGAAGCGCCTCGACTGTGGACCTTCGAGGAACCGGAGTTCCGGGATGCCGTCCTGCTCGTCGGGCGGGATCGGATTCTTCTGGTGCGGAGGAGGATTGGTGTCGGGGGTGGTCATCGCCCCATGCTACGGCCGGAACGCGTGGCGTCGTCGCGGATCGATTCGATACCATTCGATGATGACCACGATTCTCTCCGAAGGCGTCTGGACCGAAGTGGATGGCGGGAACGACACGTTCCAGGCGATCGATCCCTCGACCGGCGAACGCATCGAGCCGGCCTACCCCGTCTGCTCGTGGTCCGACCTCGAGCGAATGGCGATCGCGTCGGCCGCGGCGGTCCGGCATCCGGCGAATCGGGAGCCGGAACGAATCGCCCGGTTCCTCGAGGGCTACGCGACCCGACTGGACGCGTGCCGGGAGGCGATCGCGACGATGGCCCACCGGGAGACCGGCTTGGCGCTCGAACCGCGACTTCGGGTCGTGGAGTTCGACCGCATGCTCGGCCAGCTCCGCCAGGCGGCGGACGCGGCCCGCGACGTCGGGCCTGATTCCTGGCGTCTTCCGATCATCGACGAGGCGACGGGAATCCACAGCGATCGCGGGCCGCTGGGCGGTGCCGTCCTCACGATCGGCCCGAACAACTTCCCGCTTGCCTTTCATGGTGTCTCGGGGGGGGATTTCGCGTCTGCGATCGCAGCGGGGAACCCGGTCATCGCGAAGGGGCATCCGCTCCATCCCGGGACCGGCGCGATGCTCGCCGCCTGTGCGGCCGAAGCGGTCGCTGATGCGGGGCTTCATCCGGCGACCGTCCAGTTCTTCCATCACTGCCCGCCCGAGGACGGCCTCCGTCTGATCGGGCATCCCGCGATCGCCGCGGTGGGGTTCACCGGCAGTCGTGCGGCGGGGCTCGCCCTCAAGGCGGCGGCCGACGCCGCCGGCAAGCCGAGTTTCCTCGAGATGTCCAGCGTGAATCCGGTGTTCGCGCTTCCCGGTGCGGTGGTCGGAGACGCGGCGGGGATCGGCGAGGCCTGGGCGGGCTCGATCCTGATGGGCGCCGGTCAGTTCTGCACCAAGCCGGGCATTCTGATCGCCATCGGCGGTGACGCGAAACCACTGCTGGATGCCGCGGTCTCGACGTGTGGATCGGCGGCGCCCGGCGTTCTGTTCTCCGCGGAAGCGAGCCGCGCGCTGGAGTCCGGCATCACGGCGATGATCGAGGCCGGCGCTGACGTGCATTGCGGTGGCAATCCTGCGGATCCGGGAAATCGATTCGAACCGACCCTGCTCTCGGTCGATGGCCACCGATTCCTGGAGCGATTCGAAGTTCTCTCCGCCGAGCGTTTCGGTCCGGTCGGTCTCTTCGTCTCGGCCTCCAGCATCGACGAGGCGATCGCGATCGCCGAACGACTGGAAGGGCAGTTGACGATCGCCATGTACACCGGTGACGGTGATGATGAAGTCTGGGATCGCCTTGCGACCGTCCTGCGTTCCCGATGCGGCCGGCTTCTCGAGAACAAGATGCCCACCGGGGTGGCGGTGGTGCCATCGATGGTTCACGGTGGGCCGTATCCGGCGACCGGGCATCCCGGGTTCACCGCGGTCGGGATGCCGACGAGCATCGGACGTTTCTCGATGGCCCGGTGCTGGGACGGTGTCGCGGCCGGACGTCTCCCGGACTGGCTCCGTTGAGCGACGCGAAGAACGCTTCCCGACTCGACGGCATTCGCATCGGAATCCTCCATCATTCGGGAAGCAAGCTCGTCCGACAGGGATATCTGATCGATTCGATGGCGGATCTCTGGAAGGGTCGTGGTGCCGAGGTGGTCGACATCGTCGGGACCGACACGCCGGTCCCGGTGGATCTGCTTCTGCTCCACGTCGACCTTTCCGTCGTTCCCGAAGCGTATCGCCGCTTCGCGCAGAATCACTCACGGGTGATCAACCTGTCGGCGGTCGACATCCGGAAGCGGAACTACCTGAAGGATCTGGTCGGGGTCGACGATGAATCATCGGGGCCGGTGATCGTCAAGTCGAATCTGAATCACGGGGGTCTTCCGGAGCGACTGCTCGGGCCTCGCCCGAGCGGGGCGGCAAGGCTTGTGGCCGGAATCCGGCGAGGGCTCCGGCGGCGGCTCGGCCTGGTCAACGAGATTCGATTCAAGATTGACTACGAGATCCTTCCGGATCGAGGTTCCGTTCCTGCCAGAAGATTCAGCGACGGTTCGGTGGTCCAGCGGTTTCGACCTGAGCGACGCGACGGCGACTTCGTTCTGCGCGAGTACTACTTCTTCGGCGACGTCGAGGTCCTCAGCATGGAGATCGGCTCGGATCCGATCCTCACCACCGGACGCCAGGTCGACTATCGGGTGGCATCACCCCCGCCGGAGGTGCGGGCGGTTCGAGATCGATTGAATCTGGACCGCGGGAAGATCGACTTCAGCTGCCCGGAGAGGGAGGTGGTCGTCTACGACGCCAACAAGTGCGTCGGTACGCGAGCGGACCCCGGTGAGCCGGTGCGAAAGATCGCCGCGGATCTCTCGATGGGCATCGATGCCTGGGTTCATTGCGACGCTTCGTGATTCGACGCTTCGTGATTCGACGGTTGTGATTCCGGGAATCACTTCGGCCGGGTTCGCTTCGCCTCCGCAATCACGCTCAGGGCGTGTTCGCGGACGGCGCCTTCCACCGGAAGGCGAGGTCCGCGGAGGAGTTCATCGCCCATCCCGAATTCCGCTTGCACCAGATTGACCAGGTGGACGAATTCCGGCACGGCGTCGAGCCGCAGGAGGGGAAGAAACCACCGGTATAGCGCTTCCAGCTCTTCACGCTCGCCCGTGGCCCGGGCTGCGAGGGCGAGATTCCACAGGCGGATCGATTCCTCCGGGAGCGCGTTCACGAGTCCAGCGATCCAACCGTCGGCGCCGGCGTCGGCACCTTCGACCGCCATGTCGTCGATCCCGACGAAGACCGCGAGCCGATCGCCCAGATGCTCCCGGATCTCCCGGAATCGACGAATGTCCCCACTGGATTCCTTGGTGGCGTGGAGATTCGCATGGGCCTCGGCGAGTTCGGCCAGTTCGTTCGGCCGGACGTCGACGCGATACGCGATCGGGTTGTTGTAGAGCATGCAGGAGAGCGGCGTGGCGCCGATCACCGCGGAGAAGTGCGCCTTCATCTCGCGCCAGGGCCCGCTGTATGCGTAGGCGGGCAGGACCATCAATCCGCGACAGCCCGCGGACTCCGCGGCCTTCGCGATATCGATCGACTCCCGGGTCGAGACGGCGCTGACCGCGGCGATCACGGGGATGCGATCGCCGACGGCGGCGTGGCACGTCTTCCAGAGTTCGATCTTCTCGTCAAGGGAGAGCGCGCCACCCTCGCCGAGTGAGCCGGGCGTCACGATGGCCGTGCAGCCCGCATCGGCGAGTCGCACGACATGTTCCGAGAGTCGACGATGGTCGATCGTCAGGTCATCGTGATACGGATTGGTGATGGCGGGCATCACCCCTCGCCAGTCGCTCTTCTGCATGCCTCGATCCCTTCTTTTGAAACGGAGAAGGAGCGTACCCGAGATCGGCGGTGTCTTCGGCTCCGACCGGGGTCGAGCGATTCTCTTCAATCGATCCCGAACCGGTAGGGGTCATCGGGATCCATTCGGAGAACCCCCTCGCCGGTGATCCAGGCGCGTCCGGTGATCGTCGGAATCACGGCGTCGGAGTCGGTCGCGGGTCTCCAGGAAGCTTCGAACGTCGAGCCGATGATCGACTCCTGGACCCATGTCTCGCCTGCTTCGAGCCCCCCGTCCGCGGCGAGGCACGCGATCTTCGCGCTGGTCCCGGTGCCACAGGGAGACCGGTCGTACGCACCACCGGGACAGAGGACGAAATTCCGGCTGTCGCTCGACTCGGCGCCGGGTCCGAAGAGTTCGACGTGATCGATCGGACCGGCGTCGGTTCCCGTGCCGTCGAGACCGTTCGCATTCATGAGCCGCCGGATCTCCTTCGAGATTGCGAGCAAAGTCTCACGGTTCGCCGGTTCGATGGGTTCCCCGTGGTCCTCGACGAGTGCGAACCAGTTTCCGCCCCAGGCGATGTCGGCATGGACGGTACGGTCGTGGAGGTCCACGCGGACGGATCGAGTCGTTCGACGCGACGACACGTTTTCAACCGAGATGCCGCCGTCAGCGCGGATGGCGGCGGTGACGCGGCCGACCGGCGTGTCCAATCGAACCTGCGTGCCGCAATCGTCGGAGACCCGGCCGAGATGCTGAAGCGTTCGGACCACGCCGATGGTGCCGTGGACGCACATCCCCAGGATGCCGACGTTGTTCGCGAAGATCACCGAGGCATCGGCACCGTCGTCGAGCGGATCGCCGAGGAAGGCGGCGACATGGACATCCGAGCCGCGGGGCTCGAGAAGAATCCCCTTTCTGATCCGGTCACATGGGCCACGGAGGTTCGCCACCCGCTGCTCCATCGAGTCCGATCCGAGATCGGGCCCATCGAGCACGACCCGGGTCGGCTCGCCCTCGGTTTGACTGTCGACAATCGAGATTCT
>NYSY01000082.1 GCA_002683215.1 Planctomycetaceae bacterium | reverse complement strand
TGACCGGCATCGAGCGTCAGGGCGCCGGTCACGCTGGCGAGCGCAATCACCGAGCCGATCGAGAGATCGATCCCGCCCGAGACGATCACGAAGCACATCCCGATCGCACCGATCCCGACCACCACCGTCTGGACCGCGATGGTCTGGGCGTTCCGCACCGACGCGAACGCCTGAGGTTCGATCACGGTGAAGATCCCGATCACCAGGAAGAGCCCGATGAAGGGCGCGGCGAGTCGGCCGACCCGGCCGAACCAACCACCGCCCGCCGGCTCGACGTCGCGGGTCGCCTCGAGGTTCATGCCGCCTCTCCTTCGCCGGACTCGGCCGGACCGAGGACCGCTTCACGCATCAGCGATGATTCCGTGCAATCATCGATCCGGCGGGACGGCCCGAGCACGCCACGGTGCATCACCGCGATCCGGTCGCAGACGCCGAGGAGCTCGGGAAGATGCCCGCTGGTCATGACGATCGCACGCCCCGCCCGCGCGAGCTCGTCAAGCAGCGCGTAGACCTGCACCTTGCTGCCGATGTCGATGCCACGGGTCGGCTCGTCGAGCAGAAGCACGTCCGCATCCTGATGAAGCAGTCGCGCGATCGCGACCTTCTGCTGATTTCCGCCCGAGAGCGTCTCGGCCGGAATCCTCGGTCCGCCGGCACGGACCGCGAGCCTCGCGAGCCAGCGACCGGCGGTGGAATCCATGCGCTGCGGGGAGAGCACGCCTCCGTTGGATACCGACCCGAGCCGGGGAAGAAGCAGGTTCTCACCGACCGACATCGTCAGCGCGAGACCTTCGCCCTTCCGGTCCTCGCTGAGAAAACCCAGGCCCGCCTTCATCCGTCCTCGAATCGATGTCGAGCGGCGAATTCCTCGGTCATGAATCGACACGTCACCGCGAAGCGTCGGATCGAGTCCGGCGAGACATCGTAGAAACTCGGTTCGGCCGGCCCCGACCAGCCCCGCGATACCGAGGATCTCGCCGCTCCGAACCTCCATCGACGCTTCGACGGGAAGGGCATGTCCGGCGATCGACCGTGCTTCGAGCCGGACTTCGCCGGCGTCACGCCCGCCCGACGGAAACACCGCATCGAGTGGTCGACCGATCATGTGCTCCACGAGCCGCTCGTCGGGCGTCTCGGCCATCCGGCCGGTGGTGACCGTCGAGCCGTCTCGGATCACCGTGAAGCGGTCGGCGACCCGTCGAATCTCCTCGAGAAAGTGACTGATGTAGACGATGGCGATCCCCTCGTCGCGAAGACGACCGACGATCTCCAGAAGACGATCCGCGTCCCGACGGCCCAGCGAACTCGTGGGCTCGTCCATGACCACCACCGAAGCGTCCGTCGCGAGGGCTCGGCCGATCTCGACCAGTTGCCGTACCGCGGCCGGCAGATCACCGGTGCGTCGCGTCGGATCGAGATCACCATGCCCGAGCCGGCCCAGCACGTCCCCCGCCGTCGCCAGCATCGCCCGCCGGTCCAGCGGAGCAAGGCGACCCAGCCTCCGCACCCGCGGGACCTCGACGCCGAGCGCGATGTTCTCGGCGACCGAGAGATGCGGTGCGAGTGCCAGTTCCTGGTGGATCATCGCGATGCCGCCCCGCCGGGCGTCGACCGGGCCGGCGGGACGCCAGCGTCGCCCGGAAAGGATCATCTCCCCCGCATCGGGCGCCTCGACCCCGGACAGGACCTTCATCAGCGTGCTCTTGCCCGCCCCGTTCTCACCGACCAGCGCATGCACCTCGCCCGCCGCGACCTCCAGGGACACGCCGCGCAGCGCCTGTACGCCGCCGAATCGCTTGCGGACGCCGTGCATCACGAGCAACGGTTCGGGATTCGATGACGTGGGGTCGGTCACGATTCGCCTCGCTCGGGTTCATCGGATCATCGGATCATCGGACCATCGGATCACCGAAGGTACTCGTCGATGGGCGGCGCGAGCACCGTCTTCGCTTCGGGACTCTCCATGTTCGCGAGATTGACCACCACGCAGCCGGTATCGACCCGGGCGGGGACGTCGCGACCTTCGATCGAATCGATCAGCAGGCCGACCCCCCGTTCCCCCATCGCGAACGGACTCTGCACGACGAGGGCGTCGACCTTGCCGGATCGAAGTCCTTCGACCAGTGATTCCGAAGCGTCGAATCCCACGACCACGGTCGCGTCCTTCCGACCGGCCTGATCCAGGGTCCGCATGAAGGCGACGGTGGCCGGCTCGCAGGGGGCGAACACGCCGTCGATCTCGGCGAACCGGTCGAGGAGGTTCTCCGCGGTCGAAACGCAGCCCTCGAGCGTCGCCCCGCCGTATGCGTTGTCGGACAGGATCTCGACGTCGGGAAAGTCGCTCCGAAGCGTGTCGATGAATCCTTCCTCGCGACGGGTGGTGCTCGCAGAGCCTTCGACGTAGCGCATCACGACCACCTTCCCCCGGCCGTCGAGCAGTCGCCCCATCTCGCGGGCGGCGCGAACACCGCCTTCGTAGTTGTCGGTGGCGGCGAAGGTCACCGAACCGTCCCAGTTGACGCCGGAATCGATCACCGCGACGGGGATGCCCGCCTCCGCGGCCTCCTTCAACGGTCGAATCAACGCGGTGTCGTCCAGCGGCGCGATCACGATGCCGTCGACCCCCTTCGTGATGAACTGTTCGACGACCTTGATCTGATCATCACGGTCATCCTCCCGGGCCGGTCCCTGCCAGATGATCTCCACACCGAGATCCCGGCCGGATTTCGCGGCGCCGGCATGGACCGCCTTCCAGAATTCGTGGCTGGTCCCCTTCGGAATGACCGCGATGGTCCGTGACGGGGCCGCACCCGGATCGCTCACCGAGGTTTCCGAGGGGCGATCGCACCCGACGATCGTGAATGCGATGCTGACGAGGAATCCGAGGCCGCGGGTGCGGTTGAACATGGCCGATCTCCAGTTGTTTTCCGTTCGCGGTCGATTGCGTCTTGACGTCTCGGTCTCGTCGAGGGTACACCTCGATGGTCGGTCCGGCAATGCGACACGGATTCCGACCCGCGTTCCGGACGTCCCGGACGCGGACGGACCGGCCCCGCGCGCATCGCCCCTTGCGGGCAGTCAGGCTTCAGATGGCAACAAGACTGGTGACCGGGGCGAACGGTTGCATCGGCGCGTGGGTCGTCAAGCGACTCCTCGACGCGGGTGACGACGTCACCGCCCTCGACCACGGCACGGAGCGACACCGCCTCGAAGCCATTCTCGACGAGGATGCACGGTCCCGAATCCGGTTCGTCACCGCGGACGTGACGGATGCCGCGGCCATCCACCGCCAGATCGGAGATCACGGTGGCGACGGCGTGATCCATCTCGCCGGACTCCAGGTCCCGACCTGCCGCGCGGATCCCATGCTCGGAGCGCGGGTCAACGTGCTCGGAACGCTCGCGGTCTTCGAGGCCGCCTGCGCGGTCGGATGCCGGGTCGTCTACGCATCGAGCGCCGCGGTCTACGGCCCCGACGACGCTCCGACCCGTCCACACCTCGAATCCGAAGCCGGCGACGCGAAGACCCACTACGGAATCTTCAAACTCGCCAATGAAGGAAACGCGCGGATCTACCATCAGGACCACGGGGTCGGGAGCGTCGGGCTTCGTCCCCTCACCGTGTACGGCGTCGGTCGCGACTTCGGCATGACCAGCGGACCGACCACCGCCCTCAAGTCCGCGATCCTCGGTCGCCCGTACACCATCGGATTCCGCGGCCCCACCGATTTCCAGCTCGCCGAGGACGTCGCGGAGATCTTCGTCCGGTGCCTCGATGCGCCCGATGGCGCCCACGTGTGCAATCTGCATGGCGAGACGGCCACGGTCGAAGACGTCGTCGAGGCGATCGACGGAATGATTCCCGCGGACCGTCGTGGACTCGTCGATTGCGACGGCCCCGCCCTGCCGATCCCCGGTGCGCTCGACGACGGACTCCTCGAGTCGATCATCGGCCCACCACCACGCACGCCGCTCCGCGACGGACTTCTCCGAACGTACGAAGCGTTCCTGCAACTCCACGAAGCAGGCCGGCTCGATCTCCGTGACCTTCCCGCGGAGGGTGGATCATGATCGGCGACCACGACGACGCGATCACGCCACTCGAACGGGTCGCGGTCCGGGTGGATGCCACCGACAACTGCGCGGTGGTGAAGACCGGCGTGGCCGCGGGGACCTCGGTGGAGGTCGAAGGCCGGAAAGTGACCGTCCGAACCGACGTCGGGCCCGGGCATCGTTTCGCGCTCGCGGAGATACCCGCCGGTGAATTCGTCCTGCAGTACGCGCAGCCGATCGGGACCAGTCGGGGCCTCGCCGCCGGGGACGCGATCACCGAGACCACGATGTCCAACGACATTCCAGTGGTACGCGACGTTCCCGACGATCTCCACAATCCGGCGCCGGCCCGTCTCACGGACGAGGCGATCGGAACGTTTCCCGGTTTTCTCCGCCCCGACGGCCGGACCGGCACCCGGAACTTCCTGCTGGTGCTCCCGACCTCGATGTGCTCCAGCCACGAAGCGAACCAGATCGCGACGATCGCCGAGTTCCAGCACTGGTCGCGTTCGAAGTTTCCGAACGTCGACGGCGTGGTGGCGATCCCGCACTCGAAGGGGTGCGGATGTTCGGACGGCTCGAACCTCGACATCACCATGCGGACGCTCGCGAACTACGCCGACCACCCCAACGTCGGCGGCGTGCTCATGCTCGAGCTCGGTTGCGAGAAGACGAATCAGACCGTCGTCGACCAATGGCTCGGCGACCATGGTGGATTCTCATGGGACAAGCCCGTGGAGCGGATCGGCGTCCAGACCGAGGGCGGCACCGAAGCCACCATTCTTCGAGGTCTCGCGCTCGTCGAGAAGATGCTCCCGGAAGTCGACCGACATCGACGCACCGAGCGGCCGGTCTCGGAGATCGTCCTCGGACTGAAGTGCGGCGGCAGCGACGGTTTCAGCGGACTGAGCGCGAATCCGGCCCTCGGCGTCGCGACCGATCATCTGATCGACCGACGCGGCACCGCGATCATCACCGAGGTTCCGGAATTCTGCGGCGCCGAACACGTATTCGCCTGGCGGGCGAAGGATGCGGCGACCGCCCGGGCCGTCTACGCGACGGTCGACTGGTACAAGAAGCACGCCGCCGTGTTCGGAACCAGACTGGANGACAATCCGAGTCCCGGCAATCGCGCCGGCGGGCTTCTCAACATCGCGATCAAGAGCCTCGGAGCGCTGGCCAAGGCCGGAAGTCGTCGCGTCGAGGGTTGCTGTGGCTATGCGGAACGANCCACNTCGCCGGGNCTCTGGCTGATGCAGGGNCCGGGCTACGACCAGGAAGCGACGCCCGGCATCGTCGCGTCGGGAAGCAACGTGGTGGTCTTCACGACGGGACGGGGCACCACCATCGGGAACGCGATCTGCCCCGTGATCAAACTTTCGAGCAACACCGAGACCTTCGAAAGAATGAAGCACGACATCGATCTCGACGCGGGAACCGTGATCNAAGGCTCCGAGAGCATCGAGGCGTGCGGTCGACGCGTCTTCGATCACGTGGTCAGCGTGGCGGGCGGNGAACCGGTGCATGCGGAGAAGACGAAGCATCGCGAATTCCAGATCTGGTCCGANTGCTCCGTATCCCTGTAGCATCGGACGTCGACCCCCGAGCATGGCGAACGCCGTCGACGGCCGGGCNAATTCACGGAGCGATGCATGAAGGCCGCACTGCTGGTCGAACCCCGAGTCCTCCTCCACCGGGANATCCCCGACCCNCGACCCGCGGTCGGTGACGTGACGGTGCGACTCGATGCGGTCGGAATCTGCGGTTCCGACGTTCACATCCANGNTGGCGCGGTCAACTGGAACCTCGGACCGGACGGCCGCCCCGTTCCCCTNGCCCGACATCCTCAGATCCTCGGTCACGAGATGGTGGGCCGGGTGGTCGAGGTCGGCGATGCGGTGGAACGGCTCGTTCCGGGCGACCGGGTGGTGATCGACCAGGGAATCAACTGCGCGTCGCGGGGACGATCGACCGNCGACTGGTGCGAGTACTGCGTCACCGGATTCTCCCATCACTGCGTCGACTACGAGGAACATGGNATCACCGGACTTCCCGGGGGATTCGCGGACTTCGTCGTGATTCCCGAAGTGAACGCGATACCGATCGCCGGCGATCTCACCGATGACGTCGCCGCCATGACCGAGCCGCTGGGATGCGTGATCCACCATCTTCGGCTCGCCGAGAGACAGGCCCTTCGATATCGGTTCGAGGCGAATTCTCGCCGCGATCGCATTCGTTCCATCGTGATGTTCGGCCTCGGCCCCTCCGGTCAGCTGTTCGGCCGAGCGTTGCGAAGCGTGATCGGTTTCGAAGGCGAGATCATCGTCGNGGATCCTTCGATCGCCAAGCGACGCATGGCCGTCGAGACCTTCGGNGCGATCGCGATCGAACCCGAAACCGNTTCGAACGCCGCCACGGAGATCATGGATCGCACGGGTGGGCGTGGCTGCGAGATGCTGATCGACGCCTGCGGCACGCTCCCGGCCTGGGTCGACTTCGCGAAGGTCATCCGCAAGCAGGCGACCGCGATCCTGTACGGCTACGGTCGGGATCGAGGCGGATCGGGNTCGCTCGACGCGCTCCAGTGGCGAGGCGCCGGTCTGGTGACTTCGAGCGGCGCCTCCGGACCGCTCGACCCCAGAGGGCGTCCCGAGCTCTATCGCGACTGCCTCGAGCACCTCCAGAGCCGCCGGCTGGTGGTCGATGATCTCATCACCCATCGGTACGAGCATCTGGAAGACCTCGACCGGGCGCTGGGAACCGATCCGGCCGCGCCGGACTACCTCAAGGGCGTCCTGCTCCGATCAGGAAGTTGAGCCTTCGGTCTCGATCTTCGCTTCATCCTCATGGGACGACGACGCCACGCCCGTGGCCGGGGCGATCTCGAACGCGTAGATCTCCAGCGTCGATCGCGCTTCCCGGTCGACTCTGATCCCGATCGGTCGATAGCCGAGCCGNCGACGCGACGCGGAATTCTCATCCGAGCAGAGGCAGAGGTCGTAGCGCCATCCGCGGCGTCCGGCGTGGATGCGGATCGCCGTCGACATGGCCTCGGCGATGGCATCGCCCTCGATGCTGGGATCGAACAGGAGATGCCTGGAGAAAGAAGCCTCGATCGGCCCGAGGGCGAGGTGGCGGCGATCGAGGTGACGAGCGATGCCGAGATCCACCTGGTCGATCGCGGTGATCTGAATCGACGCAACGATCCCGCCGTCGCGGTTCCGAAGAAAGAGCAGATCCGCCTGCGCGTCGACGCGGTCGTCCAACTCGGACGGCACCGGCGGTCGGGCCCCGCATTCCGCGTCGGCCAGCGCCTCGATCACGCGATGACGAAACCTCCGTGCCTCGGACCGGAGCTCTTCCGAGTCCGCGACGTGAATGGTCCAGTCACCTGATTCAGACGAAGCCGCAGCCTCGGCCGCGCTTCGAGTGCGAAAACGGCTGGGTACACCCCCCCCGACGGGGTCCCCGTATTCCTGAGACGACATGCATTGGACTCCGTATGGTCGGCCCTCGGAGGCCGAGACGCACTGCGTCAGAGACCCCGGTATCACTCTGTCGACGAGGCCGAACATCCCGGCCCTCGACTGCCCGTACGTTGGAACTCCCGATTTGTATCACCCAACGGAAGGAAATGTCGAAAAAATCGCAGGCAGTGGCCCGGAGTTCCGCGGGTATCCTCCTTTTGCGATGCGAGTCGCGCTCTTCATCACCTGACTCATGGATCAGTTCCGGACATCCGCCGCGGAGGCGACCGTCGAGGTCCTCGAGCGTTGCGGGTGCGACGTCGTCCTCGATCATCGGCAGACCTGCTGCGGGCAGCCCCCCTTCAATGCCGGGCAGCACGACGCGGCGATCATCACGGATCTCGGGGCACGGCGTGTCGTCCGGAGCGATGACGAACTCGTGATCGACGTCCTCGAACGGGTCGTCGGTGGCTTCGAACTCCTCGATCCCGAGCAGGACCGGAACGCGATGCTCGAATCGGATCTCGGGGTCTCCCGTGCCACCATCGGGGTCTCCGAACACGGGACGATCGTGATGACCTCCGGAGACGCCGCGGGAGCCCTTGGTCCGCGGACGGAGCGACAGCGACTGGTATCCCTGCTCCCCGAAACCCACGTCGCGCTTCTCGCGGCATCGGACGTCGTGCGAACGTGGGACCTCGCGATCGAGCATTTCAGCCGGAACCGAAAACACCTTCCGTCGACGATCACCTTCGCGACCGGCCCGAGCCGGACCGCCGACATCGAGCTCGAGCTGGTGCTCGGCGTCCATGGCCCGCGCCACCAGCATGTCGTGGTGCTCGAGCATCGGTGACCGAGACCCGGGCCGTTCAGTCGCTCATGAGCCGCCGGAGACGATCGAGCATCCGCGTCGCGCCGATCTCGTGTGGATTTCGAGCGAGGAATCCTTCAAGACATTCGATCGCCCTGCCCATGTCGCCTTCGAGTTCGAAGGTATGCGCGATCCGCCGAAGCAGTTTCGAACGTCGTTCCGGTCCCTGCATCATCTCGAGCTGACGCCGGAGCGCGATCCGCGCCCGCTGGAGATCGTCTCCCTGATTCCGTTCGATGGCCGTCGCGACGAAGATCATGAAGTCTCTTTGGCTCGCCGCATCCATCTTGATCCGCCCCCAGAGGACCTGAAGGCCCTCGTCCGTTCGTCCGAGCCGGATCGCGGCTCTGCCCCAGATGCCACGAAGGAACGACGCCTGAACCTCCGTGATCGGATTCTCGTCGAGGATCGCGAGCCGCGCTTCGTCGGTGACGGCGGAGAGGGGAAGAAGATCCGCCAGTCGATCGGCCATCGTCCCCGGATGGCATTCGTGGAGCAGGGCTCGAGCCGCCACGAAGGAATCGGAATCATCCGTCGCCACCAGCGAGAGGAGACGCCGGGCGTGAGCGAGGGGGTCGTCGGCGGCGAGAAGCAGATCCCGCGAGGCCTCATCGAGTTCCGCGACCGCCCCTCGTTCAAAAGCCTGCTCCCACCGGCACTCGAAGATCGTGGCACCGATTCTGCGAGTGATCGGCGCCACCTCACCCCCTCGAATTCGATCGAGCAGCGGCTCGAAGTCCGGTTCCTCGCCGTCCTCCTCGACGGGCAACGTCCAGCGAACCTGGGGCTCCCGCGACGAATTCACCTCATCATCTTCGATCTGAAGCATCGAATCGGAGGCGACATCCGTGAGATGCGGCAGCTCGAAGAGATCGAAGATCGTCTGCACGATGACGCCCATTCGCAGCCGATTCGATGCCCGGACCTCTCGCGAACCCCGGTAGGAAACCCATTCGAGCATCGAACTGGAAGTCACCAGAAGCACGTGGTCGAGTTCCATCAGCTGCACGAATCGATCGACCAGCTCCTCGACGGCCCGCCGCGTCGTGGGTTCCGAATCCCTGCCTTCCTGACCATCTGTTTCGCCAGCCGTCTCTCTGCCCGCATTGACTGTGAGGCATGCGAACCTCGCATCCGGACAGCGGAGCCTTGACTCCGCGAGCATCGCGAACTTCTCTTCGGTCGACGACACGGAACTCGGTCGTAAGACTCCGTATCCGGTGTGCGCGGTCCTCTCCTCGACACCAGTTCGGCCACCCGGCATGAAAGGACTTCCCACCACGATCGAATTGACACCATGTTCGGCGAGGCGATTCCAGACGAGGGGCCGACCGACCTCGTTCGACCGCCGTAATCGAAGTCCTTCCGCCGCCGCCGCCGAGGCTTCGGATGAATTCCCGTCGCTCGGGATCAACCAGGAATGCACATGGTGGGATTCGAGCGAGGCGCCGCTCAGAATGGAGGTGGTCACCGCCGGCGAGGGAAGCCATCGCCGCCGCGCAATGCGAGGGGGCGGTGGTCCTTCATCGGTGGCGAAACCGGCACGGCCGGCCCGGAGAAGGAGGAGGCCGACCCGCGGCTTCGAAGCGCGATCACCTCCGGTGTTGGAACCACTCATTCCGATGCTGCCGCGCCGCGGTCGCTCCCCTGGTTTCGAAGCGTCGCGTCGACTCCCTCGATCATCGCGTCGACATCGAGATCTCCACCGAGGAAGTCGGCGATGCGTCGCGTCTCTCCGGCGGGATCAGCGAGCACCGACGCATAATCGACGAAGATCGACTCGACGTCGGGACGCCGTGCGAGAAGCCGCTCGATCTGGGCCACCTGCGCGTCGAGGGTCGACATCATCCGTGAATCCGTGAGACGACCGCCCTCGCGTTCGAGGCGGTCGAGCATGACCCGCTGGCTCTTCACGATCTCGAGCAGATCACGATCCATGAAGACCACGCGGTACCGTTCGCCGCGAGGCAGGCAGGGCAGCAACTGGGCGACGATCTTGACGGCATGTCCACGAGCTTCCGGAATCCAGGAGGCGTCGCTGCCGAGCTTGATGCTCTTCTCATGCTCGAAGTAGCCGCGTGGGTTGTCGGCGTCGGCTTCTCGGTTGCCGTCCGTGAACGCCGGAACGCCACCCTTGGCGAGCATCTGCATCATCATGGAGGTGCCGGAGCGAGGAAGCCCGCTCACCACCACGATCGGCTCCCGATCGGGGAGGTCGTCCGCGGTGCTCCCGAATTCCATCGCGACGCGACGGTCGACGCGAGACGCGCGAATGTCCTCGGCGAGCGCATCGACATCGTCGTTCGCGATGGCGGTGTCCCGACTCGCCATCTCGCGAACCTGCTCGAGCGTCTCACGATGCTGGTCGGCTTCCTCCTTCGAGCCGATGCGGTCGAGCAGGCCGATCACGGCCTCCCGCGCATCGATCATCCCGGGAGCCTGCCCCAACGCGACGCCGTAGGCGATCTTCGCATGCTCATCATCGCCGATGCCCTCCAGCGATCTTCCCAGCATGAAATGGGCGGTCGGATTCTGAAAGAGCAGTTCGGTCGTGGTCAGCGCCTCTTCGATGCCCCGCTCCCAGTCCTCGCGGGCGACCGCCACCCGTGCGAGACCGAGTCGGGCACCGCTGTTCTCATCGTCGATCTCCAGGGCTCGCGCGAATCGATCCGCCGCTTCGTCGATGTCGCCCATCGAGAGCCGGGCTTCGCCGATTCCAAGCTGCAGATCCAGCGAGTCGATGGCCTTCTCGCTCTTGCCGATCACCTCGAGGAACTTCCGGGCCCGGTCGTGGTCGTCCGTCAGCACCGCCTGCTGCATCGCGAGCCAGTTCAGGGTGGGACCGATCGGCTGGAGAAGGCTCATCGCCTTTCGAATCGCGAAGGTGAGCTTCTTCGGCGGCTCCTTCACCTCCGCGTCCTCGGCTTCTTCTCCATCATTCGCGACGTCGGCCGCAGGCTCGGCGTCTTCGTCGACTGCGATGCTCTCCTCGGCCAACTCGCCGGCCGCATCGACCTTCGGATGGGGTAGTTTGATGCCGTACTCATCGGCCTCGGGCCGAAGACGTTCGATCTCCCCGAGCGCCCACTCGAAGTTGTTCTTCGCGTTCATCGCGAGGCGTTCGATCGCAAGGCCACGTTCCTCGACCCGACCCAGGCCACCGAGACACGCGATCAGGTTGAGCCCGAATCGAGCCTCCCGCGGCCAGTCGCCCCAGATCTCCTCGAGAATCTCGGCCGCCTCCCCGAGTCGCCCACCATCCATGTAGGACTGCGCAAGGTTGTACTTGAGCTCCCGCGTGGTCTCCCGGACCGCTTCGTCGGTGTTCTCGTTGGGTTCCTCGATGTATCCGAGTTCGACCAGCTGCTTCATCGCC